>JABJFI010000096.1 GCA_018662825.1 Methanobacteriota archaeon
ACTAAGATTAAATTTGACTATTCTATAACGAGACCAAATAAAATAATGAAAATTATCGAGAGCGATTCTGAATTGTTAGAACTTTGGAAGAAACTCGAGGAAGGAAAGTAGTCGATACACTCAAGCGACATATCATTTCCATGAAATCGCAAGGGTTCTGTCAAACCCCTCAAGACATTATGGTAGAGTACAATGGGTGTTCAGTCGATCGATACAGACGCTACCCACTGTATCGGAATATCTTACCACTCATTGGAGCGATTATCCTTGAGTAATCAAATGGTAAATCGTTCGAACATGAATTCCAGTTGCACCATGACCAACCATTGAATTGGTCTTTGCACCCCAATATGTTCCAGCAATGTCCATGTGTGCCCAAGGAATCTGTTCGCCATCTTTCTCATAATTGCGATTTGGAACGAATTGTTTCAAGAAAGCTGCTGCGGTATTTGCCCCGCCCCAGCGACCTGCGCCGAGGTTACGAGTGTCTGCGATTTTAGAATCGGTCATTTCCTTCTCAAATGCGGGGAGAAGTGGCATAGGCCAAGCAAGTTCGCCGACAGCGTTTCCAGCCTCATGAATGCGGGTTCGGAAATCATCATCGTTGGACCAAAGACCTGTTGCTTCGTGGCCCAGAGCAACGACGCATGCTCCAGTGAGGGTAGCAAAGTCGATGATGTACTCTGGATCAAATTCTCCAGCCTTCCACAATCCATCTGAAAGAACAAGACGCCCTTCAGCATCAGTGTTGAGCACTTCGATGGTTTTTCCTGAGAGTGTTTTGATAACATCACCTGGGCGTTGAGCATTGGATGAAGGCATGTTTTCAGCCATACAGGTAATGGCGCTAACCTTGCCAGAATAACCAGTCGATGCAAGTGCTTGCATGGTTCCGAAAACGGTAGCTGAACCACCCATATCGTACTTCATTTCGTCCATGTTTGCACCGGGTTTCAAAGAGATACCTCCGGTATCAAAGGTAATTCCTTTTCCGACAAGCATGGGTCCTCGCCCTTTCTTATCTCTGTTTAATTCAAAGATAACCATGCATGGTTTTCGTTCTGAACCCATACCGACTGCAACCAATCCACCCATTCCGGCTTTGACTGCTTGGGCGTAATTGATGATGGTTACTTCGACATTATCGAATTGTTTTGCCCATTCCCATGCTTGGTCTGCAAAAGCCTCAGGGTACATATCGTTTGGAGGGCAGTTTCCAAGATCACGTGAAAGGTGAACGCCTGAAGCAACACCTGCGTGGATTTTGATAAGGGGTGAGAGGCCCGCTTCTTGTTCATCGTTGCAGTTTATTCGGACATCGATATCGGCTTCTTCATCGTCTTTATCTTGCTGTTTGTAATGGTCATAGGAATAATCCCGTAACAGCATACCTTCTGCAAAAGCACCCATTTCTTCTATTGAAGCGGTGCTAAATCGAGCGGTCAATTCGGTACCATGTGCTTTCTTTCGGTTTGCGATAACGGCAGCACCAGCTTTTCGGTATGCATGAATGTCACAATCGGCTTCTTTACCTAAGCCGACTAACATTGCTTTTCCACCTTCTCCACCAATAATCGACATCGTCGATTTTAATTTGGCCTTGAAATCTCCGTCGTCAAGAATTCGATTGATTTGACCCTTCAATGAATTGTGAAGGCCTGCTTCAAGTGATTCTGGAACTGCCTCTGAACCTTCGAAAAGGGGCAAAATTAGAGTTCCATTGATATTGTGGCCTGGACTTACGCTTACTTTCATGAGTTCACCTATGCTTGCGTATGCCTTGAAGCACTTGAAACCTCGCGCCTAACTTTCAGCAAAGAATTGATACTCAATTTTCTTCTTCGTGTTCACGTTGAACCAGTGCTGCAACAGCCACAAATCCAACTATAATAGTGACAGGGTTAAACAATCCATAGCCAATAAGGAAACTTGTTTCATCTTCATCAATGATATTCAATTTCATTGTATCAACAGGTTCAGAGACCCAGCGTGCTGATTCAACAATTCGAACTTGGTAACGCAATTCCCATGTTCCCTCCGAAGTCATTGAAAGATTACTTGCATCAAATGACAATTGTGATGAATTGGTTGCATTAACCGAAAAATTACTGGAATTCCAAACTATTTCCCCTGCTGAATCAAAATATTGTAATGTCGCATTTGCGGTGGTTGCCCGACCAAGGTTATCGATATCTAAGGTCAATTCATCTCTACTTTCAGTGAGGACAATCGATTGAACCTCCAAGCGTGCTCTCCAACTCCAAACATTATCTATGAGATATCTCATGACCTCCAACTCTTCACCCAATCGTTCAGAGAGAGATTCTGCTGTTCCCAACAACCATTGTTCATCATCGGTTTCGAATGTAAAAGTGGGGTAACCCATAATCCCATAGCCATAATCTCGGGATGTTCCGGAGTTGGGATAAAGACCTTGATTGGCATTACGTATCGGTATTTCTGAGATGTTTGCATGAACATCATCACGAATAAAATGGTACATTTCCCAATCAATAGGTTGGTCAGGGATATAGCCCCACGGATACAGCATTATCCAAACCCCTGTGTGCATTGTGACATACAAATCAGCATTTGGTACAACTGTGTTCATGTAATTGGCATTCGCCTCTGTTTCTGCTTCACTGAATGGGCCGCTACCGGGTTGGGTTTCGTCTTGTTCATTCCAATGATGGTCATAATTACGATTCAAATCGACTCCATTGGAGTTATAGCGTATATCAACGTCATTTCCATCCGCATTGAGCATTATGAGGATGTGTAATTCGGTATTGGTGAGGACGTCGATAGCTTCTTGTTCGCCTGCTGCCCATCCTTCGATGTAAAATTCAGCGGTAAGGAAAGCCAACTCAGTTCCAAGATGTTCATTCCCATGGTGCCCACCATCAATGTAGACAATTTCTTTGTCAGTTCCATCGGGTTTGGTATCGTTACTCCAATCAGAAATTCGGACTACCCAGAGATTTTTACCAAGTTCAGTTTGGCCAGCAATCGTCAAATCAACAATGTCTGGATGGTCATCAGCCCATGCGTTCACATCAACACTGAGTGTTGTGTAGGAGTGGTACCAGTGTTCTTGAACGATGTCTGGTTGTTGTGCTGACGTTAACATTGGTACTGTCGCACTGGCCAAGAGAAGAACACAAAGGGCCCAAACGCGCATGAACTACGCTCAAGGCGGTCGTTGAAGAACTTAACCAAAGAATTACCAATCCGAGGTAAACGCATTCGGATTAGTAACCCGTTCTGATTCCCGAGTCCAAATCGAATTGATATCAGTCTTGCCACCATAGATATCAGCGAATGGGTCGATATCTTCGGGGTCCAAGTTTCGTTGCATGTAAGCCTCAACTCGCTCTCGAAGGTCAGGTTTGAATTTCCAATAGTGAATTCTCCATTCTCGACCATCCCAAAGGGTTGTTTCTTCAGATTCAGTAGTAAGTAAATCATAATCTTGGAACATGTAGAACAAGTTTCGGTCCGTAGGCTCCAAGGCATTGTCAATAATACGATTGTAGAATCCGAAGAAACCAAGAGCGTGTTCTGCCATACCTTGAGCGACTTCTTCATCCATCTCCAAATCGATGTGTTGTTGAATGGCTCGAGTGAGTTCTGATAATGTCATTGTCATTTTTTATTCCTCCGCTATCCGCTAAATTACTTCGCAGACACTGTATATTATTGTCATCCGACCCATATAGACCCATCGCTAATATTTCATGAAATTCATAAAAATCAGTGAATTTTGCCCCCCCAAGACCAGAAATAAGGGGCGGAATTGCCCCCCGACATGCAGTCCAACCGTCAACTCCCCTTAAACAACATCAAACAACAGCCTCAAGAACACCTGTGCAAGGGCAAGGTTGTGAGCGAAGACTATGTTGAGGGGAATTTCCTCGGTTTGCCCGAACAGGGCGAAAATGTAGATGTCGTTGTGTTACAATTGCCATATGAGCTCACAACATCATACGGACAAGGCACAGCGCTTGGACCAGCAGCATGTATCGCTGCCAGCGGCCAAGTTGAATTGTTTGATTCCAAACTTGGTCACGACCTCCCCTCTGGCGCATGTATTTTCACGGCACCGGAATGGAACGGAGAAGGTGGAAGCCTTGCTGAACAACTCGATAACATCAGTGGCTATCTCCAGCCCTGGTTTGCAGGAGATTGTTTTCCACTTGTATTGGGGGGCGAGCACGGGATCTTACCCCCATTGGTTCATGCCGCACAAAATCATCCACTTATTGAGGGCGACCTTGGTCGATTAACGATTGTACAAATCGATGCTCATGCTGACCTTCGTTGTGAATTGAACGGGGAATCATACTCTCATGCATGTGCTGCAAGTCGAAGTTTAGACCTCGGCGTTGGCCGATTACTGCAAGTTGGCATTCGAGCATATGCAAAAGAAGAGGCTGAAATGATTCAAACAGATGAACGTATTACCACTTTTTTCGCCCGTGAAACACAATCTTCAATCCATGGAGCAACAACATGGACAAAGTGGTTGGATACACTACAGAACCTTACAGGCCCCGTTCATTTGACCATTGACCTAGATGGGCTCGATGGAAGTTTGGTTCCAGCAACTGGAACACCGGTCCCAGGAGGACTGACATTTTGGCAAGCCATAGAAACCATTGAAGCAGTGTTTTCAGCACCAAACGCCGTAGTCATCAGTGTAGATATCAATGAAATTGCGCCTCAAGAGAATACACCACTCACACAATTTACCGCAGCAATGTTGGCAGCAAAAGCACTTGCTGTTCATCTTAAGGCACGAAATGAAGGACGTTGGATTACTAACGCCCAACCAGCCGGACGGAGCAGAGAAGCAATTCAAACGACATTCTTCAAACAACAACTTTCTTGATGGGACTATTCAATAAAAAAAGGTGATTCAATGACGAAAATTCAATCCCATGGAGCCCATGTATGTCTCGATTATACCGGGTATGTCCCACCTGAATCAGAGGATGGTGAATGGATGCTTAAACTTCTTGAACAAGCGGTTGAACGAAGTAATGCTCGGAATGTACATTCTCATGTTGAGCAATTTGATGGTTCACTCTCACCGATAGGTTTTGCAGCAATCGTCTTGCTCGATGAAAGCCATGTGTCTGCTCATTGCTATTCTGAAAAGGGATGGTTGGCTTTGGATTGCTTTACCTGTGGAGGTTCTGACCCCAATGTCTTAGCAGATGATTTACATCAACAACTGATGGCTCAAATTCCATCGTTATTACTCAAGCGAAGACAACATCTCCCGCGCTTCATACATGAGGAGGAATGAAATGACAGTACGAGAATTTGTTGACCTACATTATCGTCATTTCAATGCAGGTGAGCTAGCTAGAGCCGCACATTCACTGACTCAATTTTTAGCAGATGGAGGAAAAATTTTCCTCACTCTGGCCGGAGCAATGAGTACCGCTGAACTCGGTAGAAGCCTCGCACCAATGATTCGAGCCGGCCATATTGCTGGAATTTCATGTACCGGTGCAAACCTCGAAGAAGACTTGTTCAATTTAATTGCTCACAATTCCTATGTTTCTATTGAAAATTGGAGAGACCTATCCGCCCAAGATGAAGCGGAGTTACTTGGAAAAAATCTCAATCGCGTCACCGATATTTGCATTCCAGAAGAAGAAGCGTTTCGCAAAATAGAACATCATATCGTTGCATGCTGGAAAGAGACTGACGCATCAAACTCTTCTAAACTCCCTCACGAATTCTTCTATGAGTTACTTAACAATGAAGTCTTAAAATCGGACTATGAAGCGCAACCTGAAGATTCTTGGTTGCTTGCTGCTGCTCAAATTAATCTACCTCTATTTGTTCCCGGATGGGAAGATTCTACTCTTGGGAATATTTTTGCAGCACATTGTCTAGAAGGTGAAATACGCCCAGAGACTATCAAAAATGGTATTGAATACATGATTCAGTTGGCCAAATGGTATGAATCGAGAACCGAATCATTGGCATTTCTTCAAATTGGAGGCGGTATTGCTGGGGATTTCCCAATTTGCATCGTGCCCTTATTGAATCAAGATTTAGGGCGTAAAGTGCCTTTGTGGTCTTGGTATTGCCAAATCAGTGAATCATCTCCATCGTATGGAGGTTATTCAGGCGCCCCACCGAATGAAAAGATTACCTGGGGTAAACTCGCCATTGAAACTCCAAAGTTCGTCATCGAAAGTGATGCAACAATCGTTGCACCGCTTTTGTTCGGATATGTAATGGATTTGTAATTCGCTATCAGTCAAACATCCATTAGTTAAAACTTCAAACCATAAGTATTGAAGAGGAGCAGACTCTACCTGTATCTATGAGCAGGCGAAAACCGAGTCTTGCACTTGCACTTTTCTTACTGATGGTCCTCCCTCTGGTATTCGTTGCAACTGCTGATGGACAACCGGCTCAACCAACAATCAATGCTGCATGGCTTGAAGGTGAAAACGGTCTCAATCAACATGCCTATCTCGTCACCTTTGCTGACAACGGCTCATATGATATTGATTTGGATATCACACACCTCCAGAATGGCACAAGTCAAACCACTGATGTGTTCATCACTTGGAGTTCAGTTGACAACCTTCGTGTTGCCCATGCCCTTGCCAATACAACATTAGGGTGGAGTGATGAGATTTCTGTATCCGTCACAATCAACGGTTGGAATGGTGTAACACTCGCCGAACCTGTTCAAACCGTTCGTTCATTCATCGTTGGTACTTGGAATCAACCTATGGCTGATCATGAAGTTCTTCTAAAGACGACATGGGACCTTGACCAAACCTACGTCACCGAAGATGGTGAACAAGGCTTCTCTTTGGATTTTGACGGACAAGGCTGGCAAATGCGTCAAGGAAATGTGCTGAATTCATGGGAACTTGGAAACGGAAATCTCACTACTCTTGAAAATACCAATGAAAGTTCGACAAACCTTTCTTTGACTCTTGATTCCATTTGGAAGAATGAGACAATTCAATCTGGCATCCTCACCTCTCAAGTGTTTGATGCTCGCGGCAGTGGGATTCTTCATTTGGTCACTCTAGACGGAGAATCGCGCAGTGTAGTAACCGCCAATGTATCTGAAGGATGGTTCAATCGTTCAATGATAGATGGTGACCTAAACGAACGTCTTCGCATTGAGGCAACAGGAGATTTACTCATCAATGAAGATGATGAACAAGGTAATGAAGGCCTCAATGTAACTGGGGAGGTCAGTGTCTTTTTCCTTGAGACCTGGGATGAAAATGGAGTTCGACGTCTGCAACATACACAATTTGAAGCGCTCGCTGACATGATTATCAATGAAGATGACTTTCGCATGGATGTATCATTAGATGGTTTGACCGTTCTAGAACGCTGGGAAGATGGAATTCGCACTGACCAAAAAAGTGAATTTGTTGGTCAAGGGACATTTGGGGTCAATGAAGAAGACGAAAATTCTAGTATCATGATCAACGGAACCATCCATGAATTGCACTGGTTAACCGTCGATGGAAACACCATGAAAGATGACTTGCATCTTGATGGCGTCATCACAGGAGATGCACAAGGTTCCTTTGGAATTGTCCGTGGAATTGAAGAAACCGGTAATCAAGCCAACGCTACACAAGTTGTATTCCTCGTCAATGTGATTCACCAAGAAACTTGGTTGAACATCACCGGAGTGAACGGTGGTGATTTCTTTGACGGACAAGGCATTGGTGCAAATCACAACGAATCATGGGATTATCAAGTTGTTCAAACTGAATGGGAAAATCGGACCGTTCGCTTGGTATGGGAAGAAACAGGAGCCGACCCTTCGAGTGGTGATGAAAAGCCTGAAAACAGCCCTATTCAAGTCAATGCTACACAGCCAGAATCAGAAGATGTTTTGGGAGACCTCTCGATTTCAAGGGAAACTGGTTTGATGCCGATTCCACTTCTACCAGGTGATTCAATCCGTCTTGCAGACCAAGAAGGGCTCTCTTTAGTAATTGTAGCAGAATCAACTGGGAATGACCCGCGGGATGGCTTTAATTTGCATGTTACCAACTGGGTAGGGTCTTATGGAGAAAGTGGAGTTGCCACGGGTTCAATTATTGATCAAGGACCTTTAATGGGTCTTCTTTCTAGTGTCTATCGAGGTCTAGAAATCCCCTATGGAGACCAGAACGCTACTGCGAATTTTACCGAAAGTCAAGTTGTTGAGCGCATTCTCTCACCTTCGATTATCACTGCTGAAAATAACACCGCTCCTGTCCTAGTCGAACTGTATCTTGAGGAGGGAGTCATCTATGGGGAAGGAGGAAGTGTAGGCACGCTTGTTGCCCACATTCAAGATGATGAATTGAATGTTGATTCGGTCACTGTTGACCTCTCCCCAATTGGAGGTGCGCTTGTGAACATGAATGACCGCGGACTTGATGGCGATTCAATGATTGGAGATAATCGCTTCACCACAAAGATTCTTGTGCAGGGTCTTGAAGTCGGAAATGTTTCTCTCAATGTGACTGCTAGTGATACTTGGGGGCTGATAACATCCGGCTCAGGAGAAATTGAAATCATCAACCAAGGCCCTCGCCTGTATGACTTTGTTGTACTTCCAGATACCGGACCGCGTGGAGCTGTCATGATTGTGAATACTCACGCATATGATGGGCACGGAGTTGAAAGCGTGAATATCGATTTGAGACAATCTGGCGGAGGTATAATCGAATTAACACTATCCAATGGTGTTTGGATAGGAACCTTCACTGTCCCAGACTCAATGACTCCGGGTGAACAAGTCTTGCCGTTTATTTTGACTGATGGACTTGGAGAAAAAGAATTCACAACACTTTGGCATGTTGATGGGCAGAATGCTTCATCCCAAGCAATGTATGGGCCACACCATATTTCAGACATAGCCATGAAAGAAATGAGTATTAACATTCTCAACACACCGCCGGCCATCACAAATCCTGGAATCCAGACAGTAGAGAGAAGCGAATCAAGTTCAACTGTTGTACTTGAAGTAGCAATTAGTGATTATGATGGTGTGCTTGTCGCTCAGGCAAACCTTGGTGTATTCACTCCCTTAACTTCACAATCGACATGGCAAACCATGTATGATGATGGAACCAACGGTGATGTTCTTGCTAACGATGGCATCTATTCTGTTGAATTACAAATTAGAAACACCATCCCACTTGGAACTCATGAAGTCCTAATCCAGGCATCGGATGCATATGGAAAAGTAAGCCCTTCGACCTCCATTCCAGTTCAATTGACCGAAGAAGATTCAACCATCCCCGGCGTTAGTGGGTCGTTCTTGACTCCAGGGGTCTTGATTGGAATTTTACTTGTCTTTGGCATAGGAGTTACAGCAGTTGTGGTCATTTCGATTCGTAACAGACCTGAAAGCGAACATGGGCAGGACCGTTTCGGATTTGATTGAGCACTAAGGCGAGCCGACAACCGTTTATACTGCTGTTCTTTGGGGTGATTACATCTACGGACGTAGTGTAGCGGTTATCACCGAGCGTTGCCAACGCTTGAACCCGGGTTCAAATCCCGGCGTCCGTACCATTCTCCTGAAAACTCTGTTTTTTTGCTAATTACAGCATCTTTTCTGGATGTTTTGAGAAGCGAACAATTAACGACGGTCAAACAATAGTCACTGTTAGAGGGGTAGTTATGAGCGAACGACGGTCGATTTTTGTGGGTAAGAAACCATTGCATGCATATGTCAGAGCCGTAGTCATGGCTATGGATGAGGGGAATCGGCAAATCCAGCTTGTCGCCCGAGGAGCAACCATTGGTCGTGCAGTCGATGTGGCTGAAATTTGCCGCAGGAGGAATGGCATCATTGCTCAGGGCCTTCCGGCTGAAGTCATTATCGGAGAAATTCATTGTTCTTCAGAAACACTCACTCAAGATGATAACAGGGAACGAACAGTAAGTGTCCTCACCATAGAAATCGATGGTGTTGGAGATGTACCCAATGAAGAAGAATAATCATTCAAGCAATCCTTTTAGCCGTAATTCTATGTTTTCAGCAGTTGCTTGGTAGACTGAAAGTGCTTGTCCATAGGGGTCTTCCAATTCCCAATCTTGATCGATTCTCATGTTGGGGCAGTGAACGCCACAACCCATTGAGATGACCATGTCATAGTTATCCGAAGAGAAACCATCAACACTTTTCGGAATCATGCCTTCGGTAGAAATACCCCGATTGTTGAGAACTATTGCTGCATTACTAGCAATCGTAGTTCCGGGGTGTGTCCCTGCTGAATCGGCATTAAATCCCATAGAACGAGCAATGCCTTCTGCCATTTGAGACCGGCAAGAATTACCAACACAGACAAAAAGAAGACGCATGGTAAACCCTGCTATCGAGTGTATATATTTATTCTCAACAAAGAGAAGCCTTCTCAAGGGGGAATGATTTCGTGATAATGTGCTTGGGAATGCCTCTGGTTTATTTCGCGGGATTTGTTTTTCTGCAACTCTATACGCAACTTTGTTTTTGGCCCATATTGTTGCAGCAGCACAAGAGTGGGATATGATTTTCAAAATTATTGCGGTCTCAATTACATTGCTGACGTTTACTGTAGGCCCTAGTATTCATGTATTGGGTAAAATTCAGACTCATGAAGAAAAGATGAAAGCAAATTCATTAGGACATGTTATTGGAATCGTTTTGGCATTCGGTTTAGCATGGGCATATGCTGGCCAGTCCATCGATATTTCTTTGACTTTGATTTTTGTTATCATCACAGTAGTGCTTCATACAATCCATCGAAGAATGCTGAAGCAATAATAATCGCAGAAAGGGTTGAAGTACAGCCGATTGGTGCTTGTCTCATGTCGGATTCACCGGTCTCTACCCACGACCCTAAAGAGGATAAGAAGCCTGCAGAGGCTACACCGCAAGAACAAAAGAAAATGGAGCAGGCATATGCTCAGATGAAACGTAAAATGTCAATGGAAGAAATCGGCAAAAAAATCAAACACAAAGTAATGGTTTTATCTGGAAAAGGCGGTGTTGGAAAATCCACTGTTTCGACCGGACTCGCACTTTCACTTGCTCAACAGGGACTTTCGGTTGGAATCCTTGACATAGACATTACAGGACCAAATGTTCCTAAAATGATGGGCCTTGATGGACGCCGGTTGCATGTTGAATCAGGACGCATCCATCCTGCTCAAGGACACCTTGGCGTCAAAGTCATTTCAATGGCTTTTTTATTGGATAATGAGGATACACCCGTAGTTTGGCGTGGCCCGATTAAACTCGGCGCGATTCAGCAATTTATCGGAGATGTTGAATGGGGGAATCTCGATTACCTCATTATCGACTTCCCACCTGGCACCTCTGATGAACCGCTTACTGTAGCCCAATCTCTCCCAGATATCGATGGAATGGTGATTGTAACTACGCCTCAAGAAGTTGCTCTGCTTGATAGCCGCAAATCAATTACATTTTCAGAATCACTCAAAGTTCCTGTCCTCGGCGTGGTTGAGAATATGAGCGGCTACACTGTCTCTGGAAAAGCAAAACCAGGTTCTGAAATTGAAATTGCTGCACCTGCTGGAAAGACACTGAAAGCGACTGCTGATTCAGATGGTGCATTCAGCGTAACACTAGATATTTTCAAAGAAGGCGGTGGGCGCCTTACCGCAGAAGAGTTCGGAGTCCCGTTCCTTGGCGCACTACCGTTTGACCCAGGCTTTGTTCGAGGTGGAGATGACGGAGTTCACCGAATCGTTAGTGAACCTGAGGGGGCTTCTGCCATCGCCTTTGCTGCTGTTGTTTCTGCTTTACAAGAACAGATTGTCGAAGATTCTGGAACTGGCCTTGAAATTATTTGAGGCGATTCTATGAGTGTTGAAATGCCAAAAATGACCCGCTTTGAGCGAAGGGATTTCGATGTCCTTGTAACCTATGATGATGGCTCGGAATTTGAAATCACATATGACGATATACGTCATTCTTGCCCTTGCGCAAAATGTTCACCATTGCGCAATGAAGATGAATCTAGCCAAACTCTTCGACAACAAGTCGAAGCATTACCCAAAGAAAAACCAAAAGTTCGAACGATTGGAAATTATGCTCTTGGATTTCAATGGACACAGGGTTGCTCAAGTGGTATTTTTCGATTTGAACGTATTTGGGATTTAGCAAATCGACGAGACCCCGATAATGGCAAACCCTACGTCCATGGTGCTTGGTAAGTCAAGGAACTGCGTATTACGCGTGTTTGTCTGCGAGGTTTCATGTGTAATACCCAACCCCGTAGGGGTTGAGGTTATCCGGTGGACGGTATTTATCTAAGTTGGATGGTAAGTGCATTAGCGCTTGGCGTTATCTTGTTGCCCTTGTTCAAACCGCCTTGGATGAAAATTACTCTCCCAACCTTTGTCGATTTCTTTCGTAGATATTGGATACATATTTTGATTGTATTTATCATCTATAATTCAAAAGACCTTCTCGACCAATTAGACCGAATCATCATCGCTAACACCGGTTTGGATATGACGCCGTTAATTTATGGGCTTGAAGGAGACCTTGTGTTAGAAGTTCAACAACTGTTTGAGGCAAAGTGGCTGACCGTCGCGCTTACCCACTTTTATGTCGCAGGATTTATGTTCATCTGCTATGCATCAATTTTTTACTTTGCCTTTTTCGATGACCGATGGATTGCTGACCGAATGACTCTCAGTATTGCTTGGGTCTACATTTTAGCCATCCCGTTTTACCTCTTTTTCAATGTCCGTGTCACTGGAGATTATGTGCCAGGGATGGAAACTTTAGCCTACGATTTAACACCCGAAATAAGTGATTGGTTTCGACGTATTGACCCTTTCACAAATGGGATGCCATCGCTTCACATCGGGATACCTTTTGCCGTATGGTTGTGCTTGACCCGATTCGATGAAGACCGTAGATGGAACAAATATCGCACTTTGGTTCTAACCTATACATTAATCACAGCTTTTGCAATTATATATTTGGGGATTCATTGGTTTTTGGACATCGCTGGAGGGATGTTGATTGCAGCCCTTGCAGTTTCAGCGGCGGACCGAACTTCAGATTCATGGTGGAAAGTTTTTGACGAGCGAACCATTAATGCGCGTATTGTAACTCTACTAACGAATCCAAGCAAAGCGTTGGGCATTGTAATGAACCGATTATCAAATCTGTTGAAACGCTATCGAAACCCAAAAAGCAAGGAAACTGGAGTCTTAGCAATTGTTGTATTCTTGATGTTATTTACGGTAATCACATGGGAATTGAGTCACCAGTCTCTCCCTGCTGGAGGAATTGAAGCACCCCAAGGGGTCGCAACTGATGATGGATGGATGGCAACTATCGACAACCGTTCTACCGGCCCTGTAATGGTGATTCACAATTTGGTTGATCTAGAGTTTAGTTGGGAAATTATGAATGGGAGTATCGAGGTTGATTCAACATATGCATTGACTGGCTCCAAACTCGTTGTTGCCAATCAAACAGCAATGTCTATCTTTGATCTCGATTTACTGAATTTATCAAATCAGCCAATAATGAGCATTCCAATGGACAAACCAGATGAAATCTTGTTGACTGGAGCCGGATTAGTGGAGTACATAATTCTTGAAAGGGATGGGCTATTAAGCGCCTATAATATTCTAGGTGAAGAAATTACACTTGGTTTCAATGCCATCAATATTGAACTCATTCGAACGAATGGACTGGAAATTGCAATGGTATTAGCCAATGAGCCCACAAGTATTCAACTATCTAAGATTGGTTCGACCGGTTCAATTACGATTGGGCAAATCAACGCCTCCTCAACTCCTGAACAAGACGAAATTCTTGCAACATGGGGCACTCCGGTCGACATGAA
>JABJFI010000068.1 GCA_018662825.1 Methanobacteriota archaeon
CAGTTTCGTATACTCGCACATCTATGAAGAGACCCTCATATACAAATTGAAGGGGACCCCTTGTGTATGTATACGACGCTATGGGTACCGTTGTGTTCCTATACGACTACGAGGGGGCCCTTGTGTTCAAATCCGTTTCCAATGTGTAGAATATTTACGATAATATACCGAAAGACCCTAATGATGTCTCATTGAGGGTGAAGCATGAACCGAACACTCGCAGTTGTTATTGCTTTACTCATGACCACAGTTTCTCTCGCTGGATGCATTGGTGGTGGTAATGGTGACGATGACGGTGACGGAGTGATGAACGATGTCGATCTCTGCCCACTCACGCCAACAGGAGAGACTGTAGATACCGATGGTTGTTCACAGACACAACTCGATGATGACGGTGATGGAGTGATGAACAATCTTGACCTTTGCCCACTAACTCCTGCTGGAGAAACTGTCGATACAGACGGTTGTTCACAGACCCAACTCGACGATGATGGCGACCTTGTGATGAACGATGTCGATCTCTGTCCCCTTACGCCAACAGGTGAAACAGTTGATGGTGATGGTTGTTCACAATCACAACACGATGATGACGGTGACGGGGTGATGAACGGTGTCGATCTCTGCCCACTCACACCAACAGGTGAGACCGTCGATGCCAATGGTTGTTCGCAGACACAACTCGATGATGATGGCGATGGCGTGATGAATGATGTTGATCTTTGTCCGTCAACTCCCACTGCAACCAATGTTGACAGCAGTGGCTGTGAACCAACTTTTACTGAAATCATAACTGATGTTTCAAACGTAACTGGCTTTCACATCCTTAATGGCGAAGTATATTTCTTCACAGATAATCAATCTAATAATGGGATGACACTTTGGAAAGATGATGAAACTTTAGGCCTAACTTTGGTCAAAAACATACCCGAAAATTGGATCTACAGTATTTTTGTTCTTGGAAATAATGTATATTTCGTGGCCAATGATGGTACTGCAGGTCACGAATTGTGGAAGGGGGATGGCACGGAAACTGGAACTTCGATGCTTGTGGATATACAAAGTGGAGGTGGAAGTGGACAACCACATGCTTTTTGTGTCATTGGTAACATTTTCTATTTCTCAGCCAATGACGGAACCAATGGACACGAATTGTGGAAGAGTGATGGAACTGCCTCGGGCACGGTTATGGTTAAAGATATCTTCACTGGAAGTGGTAGCGGTAATCCCTCTCTCCTCAGAGCAATTGGTAACACTCTCTATTTCCGAGTTAATGACGGAAACAACGGAGGCGAATTGTGGAAGAGTGATGGAACTGCCTCGGGAACAATGATGGTTAAGGACATCTACGGCGGAGGCCAAGGCAGTTCGATCAACTCGATTGCAGCTGTTGGCAACACTCTCTATTTCCAAGCCAACGACGGAACCAACGGAAACGAATTGTGGAAGAGTGACGGAACAACCTCAGGCACGGTGATGGTCAAAGACATCTGTAGCGGAGGTTGCAGTAGTTCCCCCTACTATCTCACAGCCGTTGGTAACACCCTTTATTTCCGAGCCAGTGATACCAACGGAAATGAATTATGGAAGAGCGATGGAACAGCCTTAGGCACGGTGATGGTCAAGGACATCAACAGCGGAAGTAGCAGCAGTTATCCCGACTACCTCACAGCTGTTGGCAATATCCTTTACTTTACAGCCGAGGACGCTAATGAGCCTGCAATTTGGATGAGCGATGGAACAGCCTCGGGCACAGTGAAGGTAGTAACTGTTTCAGGATGCTATCCAGGTTCTGGATTCATAGTCGGGGTGAATTTCTACTGTCTATCATCTAATTCTAATGGAGATAAAGAGGGGCTTGAGATAGACATGGCAGTTCCGAGTACGAATGTAATCACTTTCAACAATCTGCAAATTATTTGTTATTATATTAATGATGATGGCTATCCTTTTCAGGATTGGTCATTCATTCATGGGAACGAACAATATCTAATTATTCTAGATGCGAATGCTGTCATGAGTTTGGTTAAAATCTCCATTTGATGAATTCAGTAAATATCTGAATGTTGGATTATTCAATGAGCATGGCAATAATGGCTTTTCAACTACTGCAATCATTCACAAGGGTCTATGCTCAAACCCATGTGTTCAAAATGAGTGTTTGCAAGGGTTTGCAGTGGGTCATATTGAACGCTACCGACGTGTATGTATGCATACACAAGGGCTCCGCTTGCATTTACTCATTTTCTTATGATTGCACTAAGGGCTAATAATGCAGTGAAGACAACCAACATCTCAAACACAACATCAAATATTACTGCAAGATAGATGGAAGCCAAAACACTTGGAATTGAGAAGGCGAGTACTCTTCGCCACGTCGTCAAATATTTGGGTGGCTCATCTAAATACGGAGAACCAGGCATACCAGTGCCTCAGAAAGAAGTTCGACATGCGCCTTGAACGACAATTTCAACCAACGCTCCAGCAGGTAGCGCCGCTGCAGCAAAAGCAGCACGAGCAGGCCTAATTTCTATATCTTCAACCCAAGCGCCGTAAATTTCATTCATTGCTGCAAAATCATTGATATCGGCCAGCAGAACTTGAGCGAAACAAAGGTTGTGTTTCGATAATTGTGCATTGGCGAGTAATGCATCGATTTTATCTAATGCGCCTTGTGTTTGGGATTGAATATCATCACCTGCTTCTACTGCAATTTGGCCTGATAACCAAATCATTCCATTGGCTTTGACACCTGCTGAATACGGCCCATACTTGTTGGCTCCGGGCAATTCGATGCTTTCTTTCTCCATGTCGAAGCCTCGGGGTTAGCCGTCTTAACTTCTCGCAACAAAGCGATGCATTGAGGGTGAGTTGGTCACAGGCATGCTCATGCGCACCTGTTGGGTATTCGACCACCCCGCGCATGTTCGTCTTCTAGCACCGTTTTTACGGGCTGGTCAAAGTAACGATGTCATCATTGCAACTCAACGAAAAGAAGTAGAAAATCTACTTGAAACCGGAGACGGACACATTCCTCGCCGTCAAACGCATTGGGTTCAACGTCCAGTTGGCAACAATCGTAGGAAAAAAGCATTGAATCGATGGCGCTCAAGTCATCAATTTCTCAGACAATGCAGTCAACAAGGAAAACCAATTGAAAGGATTGTTTCTATCGGTGCTCCATTGGAATTGATGGCTTGGCGTTCCCCATTTCTCCGCCGCCGACTCCATTCTATTATTGAGCGATGGTATATTTCTGACACTGAAGTTAATCATATCGCCCATCGCCTTGCCCGTAAGGTAGCAACCGATGTTGTTCTTCCAACGCATTGGCGTAGTGACCTCGATGGTGATTTTTTACAGCAACTCAACGGCACCAGAATTCATCGTTTAGATGGTTTGCATGGCCATGTCCATTTACGTCCAAGCATCCGTCCCTCAGATGTGAGTAATCCTCCCCGAGCCCTAGTCAGAAGATTGCTTGGGGGAGGAGTCCATGACGATGATGAAATTCTCGAAATTCCAGAAGAAGTCTTTGATGGACTCTCTGTAACTATTGCCGATGAAAACACATACGATGGTGATGCATGGTCACTCGACCAAGAACTGGCAGCACATGATTGCATCATCACTCAATCGGTAACTCTTGCCAGTGAATCGGCTTTACTTGGAACACCAACACTTCTCATCAGTAAAGCACAACGAGGTTTTCTTGACCGCCTAGAATCTGAAGGCTATCCACTGTTTAGATGGAATCAGAGTTGTGAGGGTGATGAATGGAAGAATCTGCAAGCCCAATTCCTTACTGGAATACATTTGACCGAAGCACTCAAGCCAGCAGCATGGCCAAATACTCGCCAAGAATTAGCAAAACTATTACGAATCGAACTCATTGATTGAGCCAGTTTTGTAAAATTGTGAAATGGTCTCCAGCAAATTCCACTTCTCCAGAAAGAAGTGTCTGAATCGGCCAGAATCGAGCGTCAGCAGCATCATCGCCAGCAACCGGTTGTTGTTCTTCACTTACTTGAACTTCGTAAACGACACTTACGATGTGCTTGCGAGGGTCTCGTTGAGCATCGCCCATGACCATCAATAATTTTGGAGATTCGCCTTCAAGCCCAGTCTCTTCTTTCAATTCACGAAGGGCAGCATGCATCGGATTCTCTCCTTGCTCGACAAAACCACCCGGGAATGCCCATGCTCCAGCCATTGGTGGAAATTTTCGTTGAATCAAGAGCACCTCATCACCCCGACGCACTGCCGAATCAGCAGCTAATGCAGGGTTAAGCCAACCGTTGCACTCATCGCAGACCGCCATGGTTTCACTCTCCGTATCGGCGTCGTCGGTCTTGGAAAGTTCGAATGGCTTTGAGTAAATCCTTCTTTTGGAAGGATGGCCAAAATACATCAGAGAAGTAGAGTTCAGAGTAAGCCATTTGCCATAACAAAAAGTTTGAGATTCGCTCCTCCCCACTGGTTCGAATAACTAAGTCAGGGTCGGGCATATTGCCAGTATACAAGCGGTCAGAGACTGCTTTTTCATCGATTTTTTCAAGTTTTAAATCGCCTGAGGCATGTTCTTTTGCAATTGAACGAATGGCGTCAACCATTTCCTCTCGACTGCCATAAGCAAGGCATACAGTGAAGACAAATTGATCATAATCAGCAGTTTTTTCCTCCGCATAATCAATGGCATCATTGACATGCTTAGGTAGCAATTCACGGCGTCCAATAATTTGAACCTTGACTTTATTATTATGGATTCGTTTGTCATCCGCAATTTCCCTTAGCCCTTCATCATATAACTTAAACAGGGTCTCAAGTTCTTTTTTCGGACGACTTAAATTCTCGGTGGAAAGTGCATAAACGGTTAACCATGGAATACCAATTTCAAGAGTCCAGTCTAATACACGTTCTAGTTTTTCTTTACCGATTCGATGTCCAATTCCTGTAGCGAAGTTACTCTTCCAAGCAAATCTTCGATTTCCATCCATGATAATGGCAAGGTGTTGGACCTTTACAGAATGTTCTTGAATTTCTCGGAGAAGTTTAGACTCGACTGCATGGCCAAGTACATCACCCATTCGTTCCGAGATACCCATTGGTGCCGCCTCTATGCTGGCGTGACCACCATGAGGTATGATGTCATCCCTTCTCCAAACTCCAACATTGGGGCGAGACTTGAGAACCTCCGACCCCTCGGATAAGCATGGACGAGCCTGCATGGTGGCCAATTGGCATCGCGCTTTCCTCTCCTAACGAAGCAATTGCTGATGGCAAACTTCGCACATCATACGGTCGAACAGTGTTGTGGGATTTCCGGTCTTTTCTCACTCCAGAAGGATGGTCTACAAATCAAGATGAAGGAACTTTTTGGGGAGATTGGGTGACTGAAGTTGAAACAGTAGAAACGCTTTCAATTTCACAAAATAGTCTTGTCTTATTTCTGAACCAAAATCTAATTGCACATATTCAACCCGCCCATATAGGGGATGACGTTTCCCGTTTATCCCGTTATGAACCATGGCAAAAAGCGCTGAAAACACAATCTATTCTCCTTCCCACCGGCGGATGGTCAGTAGATGGAAATGACCGTATTCTTCTCTATCCAAACCACACCCCTTCTTCTGCTGACGAAGATGATTCGGCGGTTTTAAAAATGGTCGAACTACTTGGCGCTATCCATTCTTCGCTTGAACCATTTTCTACTCCAAATACAGAACGTCGATGGAATGACCGACTGAAAGCAATCGAGGGAGGTCTCAAAACAAAAACCATGTGGAGGGCGCCTCACGCTTCCTCAACTGTCGGCTTACCCCGCATCCATCTTTCTTTGGATGCAGTTGTTGAAGTAGATGAAAAGCAGATGTTCCTACCGCTTTCTCGTTCTTTATCAGAACATCTGTTGTGCGAAAGCGACCGCTTACCTTCACTTGCTTCTTTGATGATTATAGAGCATCAATGGGCTCGTAAAGCAGGTTTGAGTGAACAACAACGCCAGATTGTACTTGAGATTTGGAGCCGTTCAGTCCCTCAGGTATGGTCGAGCCGTCAGGCTCTTTCAACGGTACGAGGGGGCGCATGGGTATGGCGCTATCACGCTACGGTTCTGGAACTTGCTCAAGCGAAGGCTTTCAAGGATGAAACAACGGTTGAAGCATGTGAACAATGGCTGCAAGAAGTCTCTCGGCTTCAGGCTCACTTGGGGACATTGCGAATGTGGAAATCAGGCCAATGGGTTGGAATTACAGGAATCATAGTTTCCTTTTTTGTCTGGAAATTAGCAACATTCACACCCGGCCAAAGTCTGCTTTTAGCCATACTGAGCATGGGCGTTGGATTGACAACCAATGCCATCTATCGCTTCAAAGACCCGAAGCCGTATTGATCAAGAGTGTTGAAGCATTCGAGCATCAAAGAATTTCAAATTCTTTTCTTGTGCTAATTGCATGACTCCAAGTAGAAACTTCTCTTTTTCTTCACGTTCAGGTGCGCCACCAGCAACATCCCAATACAGGTTGAGAGAAAGGTCAAGCGATTGGACTGAAAGATTCGAGACCTGACACCAGGAACTTTCATGTTTGACAGTAACCGAACTGGATTTGATAAGTTCCAAAACGCCATTACAGAACCCTGCGACATCATCAGGATTGGAATTGAGGTCAAGATGAAGAAGCGATTGCCATCGGCGCCATCGGCGCTTTCCGAAGTTCTCGATTGGCGTGTTGACCAGATTCGCATTAGGAACGGTAACCACCGTATCGGCAGAGGTTCGAATTAGCGTTGTTCGCAGGCTGATTTCCATCACTTCACCTTCGACAGAATCAATGATGACCCAATCGCCAACTTTGAATGGACGGTCAAGCAATACGGTGGTAGCTCCAAACAAATTAGAAATCGAATCTTTTGCTGCCAAGGCTAAGGCCAAACCTGAGATTCCTAAACCAGCAATCAAAGAGGTCAAATTGAATCCAAGTGCGTCAGCGATAAACACTGCACCTAAAGCGATGATGAGGAATCGAAGAAGACTTTCAACAGCCGAAATCAATGTGCGTTCAGAACCGTCCAATTCACCATCTTTATCGAATAATTCAACAACATCTTTGACAATAGAAACCAAACGAAACGCCCAGATTACCAATGCAAATGCGAAGATGAATTGGAGGAGATTTGGCAGGAGATTTTCAATGAACCCAGGGAGAATGAAATCGTTCCCGTCCTCAATGTGAAGTTGTATCAATGCATTGAGAACATACAGTGAAAATCCAGCACCTGCTGCAGTGCCTAGTGCTTTGTCAGATTCTTTGACCGTTTTCGATTGAATCGAATCTGAGCGGATTATTTTTTTCAACAATTTTGGAGCCATCCACATCGTCGCTAATCGAACCAAAACCGCCATTAAAAAGAGGCCGGCTAAAATTGACACTGTGAGGTAATTGAGACCAATAATTTGTTCAGACCAAAACGAATCTGCATCGGGTTGAAGGAGGCTGCCCATATCTCATCCAACAAGTGCTCGTATTGGTCACTTTCGCCTATTTCCTGTCCCCTACGGGGACATCCTTGGTCACGAACGCTTCAAGAAGTCGAGCCTTTTGGGTAAGACGATACCATGATGCTGAACGGTAAAGTTGTCCGCACCCGCCCATCGTTTGGAGTACTCATTGTACTCCCACTTTTGTTGTCACTCATCGCACCTATTGCCAATGCAAGTATCAACCAAGAAGAGCCTACAGGTATGGCACCCGAAGACGTCTGGTCTGATGATTACATCGACATGATTTTCCCATGGGCCTCAGCAAATGATGCTCAACTTCAGTTCAAAGAATATCACTCTTATGAGAGCATGAAGGAGCGAATGCAATATCTTACTGAGGAAAATGATGACATTTTCCAATTCCATGAAGGATTGAACGGTGGTGAGAATGCACGTGGTGAAACTACAACTGGCGATACCTACGAAGGCTGGCATTACATGAATCCAACCCCTTGGCTCAAAATCACTGGAGATGTGTATGATGGTGATTACAACGCATTCGTTGGAGACACTGGAAATTATGCTGACCGACCCGACGTCATGATTGTTGGAAACCATCACGCACGGGAATGGATGTCATATGAGACGCCAATTATGGTGATGGAAGTCATTGCATTTTCCTACAATAACATTGGATACGACAACGACGGCGACAAAGAATATTGGCAAAATGATGGCATAGATAACAACAATGATGGAGAAATTGATGATTCAAAAGAAGGTATCGATGAAGACCCATGGGGCGATGCAGACGGTGACGGAATCCTTGATGATGACGGCGACTGTCTTGCTTTAGACCCAAGTTACCAAGATTCAAACGGTGACGGAACGCCTTGCGGTGCTGGAGACCTTGGTGTCGATGAAGATTACAGCGAACAATGGATTACTGATTTGGTCAACAGCCGAGAAATCTATCTTATTCCGATGCTCAATGTTGATGGAAATATCTACGACCGAGAGGTATTCTGCCCTGCGCCTGCTTGGGAATCATGCCCTTCTGGTGGATGGAGAAAGAATTTGAGAAACAATGGCCCTGAGCCTTTGCCAGACCCAACACAACAAATCGACGAAGATTGTGATGGTGTCGACCTTAACCGAAATTATCAATTTGAGTGGGGCTGGCCTCTTGGCGCTACAATTCCTCTTGTTCCAGGAACATGCACACCAGCAGAAGATGAACGTGCTGGAATTTCCAATAACGACGTTTACACTGGGCCGTTTGATACCAAAGATAACGATGGTGATGGCCTGATCAATGAAGACAATGTCGATGGAGAAGACGACGATAATGACGGCACAAAGGATGAAGATTGGGCTGGTGGCAATTCTGAACCAGAAACTCGTTTTATTCAAGACATGACCGAAATGAATGACGACAATGGTGATGGTGAATCTGAATACAAAGCAACCCTCACCTTCCACTCCTACTCCGAACTTGTCCTCTATCCATGGGGCCACTGCACTGGTTGCCAAACTACTGACCATGAACAACTGATTTACCATGGTGACCAAATGGCCGAGATGACTCAATACACCAACATGCAATCAAGTGACCTTTACCCAACTACGGGAGACTTCTGCGATTGGCATTATGGCGTTCATGGCTCGTACTGCTACACAATGGAAATCGGAACAGCATTCCATCAACATGAAGACGATGTTGACCATATTGCAGTTCGCAATCTTGGTGTTGCCTTTTACATGGCAGAAATCACCGACAATCCTCGAGAGAGAGCAGATTTAGCGATTGCCAACATTTCTCAGCAAAATTATTTGGCACAACCAGATGATGTATCAATTCCAACAGAAGGAGATATTCCAATTGATATCTGTGTTTCGAACCAATTCCCAGTCAGTGAGGCACAATCTGAAATCCTATGGCGGACGGTCAAACCAAGCCGTTTGCAGAGTGATTATGGTCCACGTGAATGGGCAACAACAGCATGGGAGTCAGTTGGTGTGATGACCTTAGAAGAGTCTTGTACAACTTCGGAAGGGAATGGAACTATTCTACGAGGAATGATTCCAATTTCTGAGACTGCTACTGGAAAGTTGCACTACAAGGCATCGGTGACGACGCTTGCAGGTTCTGATTTCTATCAATATCCAGCTGATGGCGATTACTACACGCTTGATTTATCCTACCGAGCAGCCTATGGCAGTTTCTTTGGTTCTCTATTCATGTTTGCAGTGACTGCCACATTTGTGTGGGGCGGTTTGGCTGTCTGTTTGCGAATGATGCTAACGGATAATGAAGAACTCGATTTAGCAGCTGTTGTGGCTGGAGAAAATAATTGAGGAGGGATTTTGAATGGCAGAAGATGGAGATTCCGACCAATTCAATGGCCGTATGGGCCTAATTTTTGCATCGATTGGTGCCGCTATCGGTACTGGAAACATTTGGCGATTTCCTCGAATGGTTGGCGCTAATGGCGGAGGAACATTCCTTGTCCCTTGGCTGTTTTTCTTGTTCATTTGGTCAATACCTTTGGTAATTGCTGAATACGCAATGGGTAAGAGAAGTCGAACCGGAACAATAGGAACATTCCGTATTTTCGCTGGTAAGAAATTCGCTTGGATGGGCCTTTGGACTGCATGGATTTCAACTGCTATAGGTTTCTATTACGCCGTTGTTTCTGGTTGGACAATCAAGTATTTCCAACTTGGAATTTCTGGTGCACTCAACGGCGAAGGCGTCGACACAACCGAAGTATGGAACGCCTTCTTACAAAACCCAGGGCAAGTTATCTTCTTCCAATTCTTAGTCATTGTCTTGACATTGGCAGCGATTTGGAAAGGGGCAAAAGCAATTGAAAAGGTCAACTTTTACCTGATGATTTCCTTGTTTGCTCTACTGTTCCTCACTTTATTCCTCTCTCTATGGATGGATTTCTCAGACGGAACTCTTGATGGCGCACTGTTCATGTTTACCGTCGATTTTGATATGTTATTTGAGCCCGAAGTGTGGATCAATGGTTTATCCCAATCGGCTTGGTCCTGTTCTGCAGGGATGGGTATGTGCATCACATATGCTGTTTACATGAGTAAGGATGAGGATACTGTCCTCAATGCCTTCACAATGGGATTGGCCAACAACAGCATCTCAATTATTGCTGGACTTGCAGTTCTCTCTGCAATCTTTGCTGTGAATCCTGACCCGTTGGCTACCGTTACTGGTGGTTCATCTGCAATCACTTTCTTGGCACTGCCTGAAGTCTTCGCACAAGCACCGTTTGCACCAATCGGCCCACTGTTCATGATGGCAGGCTTCTTCTTAGCGCTGTCTTTCGCGGCAATGACCTCGATGATTTCGACGGTTGAATTATGTGTTAGAAATTTCGTTGACCATGGCTATGAGCGAGAAAAGTCTGTCGCATTGACAGGAGTTGCTTTGTTCATGTTTGGACTTCCATCCGCAGTCATGTGGATTAAATTGGATAGCAGTGGCGTTGCATTCCCTGAATTTTTGGAAGTTCAAGACCACATCTGGGGCTATGGGCTGATGTTTTCAGGGCTGTTCATTGCCTTCTCGATATGGAAATACGGTTACATGCGATGGAAGTCTGGAGTCGAGGCAGGAGTTGCACCTCCTGGTTTCAAAGGCTACCTCGGATTTGGCGTTTCTGCTTTCCGTGATGATTTCATCAACACAGGCGACAACGATATGGAAGTTGGACGATGGTGGGATTTGTTGATGTATTTGGCCTTCCCAATCCTGTTCATTGTTCTTATGTTCTCATATTTCAGCGATATGATTGCCAATACAGACGATGTCTGGAATCCTGGCAACCCTCATGGCTTGGCAATTATTCTGTTGTTCTGGGGCGTAGTTGCTGCGTTGTTCATCTTCTTCAACAAATTCCTCGTCCGACGACCATTGTATCGAAATATTCCTAAAGGCGCAGATGTCGACATCTCATCATTACCAGGTGGCGAAGATGATTTGGTTGTTGCTTTGGGCGAAACCGCTCCGGGCTTTGAACATCTAAATTCTAAGGCAGTGATTGAGGCCGAACTTGTTTGATGGGGTGATGGTATGGATGATCTCGTCGAAACTTTGGCGATTGGTCTTTTCATTTCACTGATTTTGATTGTCATTTCTTGGTGGTTTTGGAAACGTTATGATAAGCCGAGTGAAGCCCAGATTGAACGTGAAGATTCGATTGCCAAAAAACAACAAGAAACACGCATGTGGCGTGCTGTTGAAGCCCAAATGGCTCAAGAAAAAGTTGCCTTAGAAGAACAAGCATTGTACGAGCGACGTAAGGCCGAGGAGCGCGCACGAGCACTACCTCCACCTACTGGTGAAGTTTCCAATGCATTTGCCGCCTTTGATTTGGAACACCAAGCACCAAAACCTACTTTCACAGAAAACAACACTGACCAACCTTCTGTCGAAGAAGCCGCATCAATTGCACACGAACTTGATGAAGAAGTGAATGACGACGATGTTCGATTTGTCGAAGATTTAGTTGAAGTGCGCCAAGATGAAGGAGTTGTGTTTGAGGAGCATGAGGCTATTCCGAAATTGTCATCTGGTGATGAGTCCAGTGAAACTCCACTCGAAATTGAACCAATAATTCCACCAGCTCCAGATTTAGATGCACTCACCCAAAACTCCGTTGAAGAAGTCAGTGAATCAGAATGGTCACTTGATGAAGAGGAACCAGTTGAAACCGATTGGAGTGACAATTGGTTCAAGAACCTCGAAGAGGAATGAAGCCAACAAACGCGGTTGTAACCCCGTTTCAAGGCGAAGAGGTGATGAACAGTCGGTTCGTGGAACGCTCATGGTGCAACGCCCACGAGGGACTCGCGACTTCACGCCAAAGGAGATGGCGCGTCGCTTGGCCTTTGAGCAACTCTTGGAGGAGCGTGCTCGACGTCATGGGTTTTCACGCATTCAAACCCCTATTTTTGAATCTCTTGATTTATTCACTGCCAAGTCTGGACCCGGCATTGTCTCGCAACTCTATGCCTTTGAGGATAAAAGCGAACGGCCGTTGACGCTACGACCCGAATTAACCGCGCCTGTGATGCGAATGATCGCTGAAGAAGGAATGCAGATGTTACCACGCCCACTGCGCCTTTCCTACTATGGCCAATGCTATCGCTATGAAGAATCAAAGAAAGGTCGATACCGAGAGTTTTTCCAATATGGTGTCGAATTAGTTGGTGAATCCGGCCCGTTGGCTGAAGCAGAAGTCATCGCTCTGGCCATCGATATGCTCAATGCCTGTGGACTTGAGAACTGGGAAGTTCGTATTGGCCATGTCGGTATCCTCAAAGGTGCTCTGACTGGCCTAGGACTTTCAGCAGAAACACCTGAAGGTGCTAGTGAGCCACCGGTAGCCAGTGCTATGCGTTTGCTTGACAAAGGCGACGATACAGGCCTAGCAACACTATTTTCCGACAATGGTATCAACCCAGATAATGCAGCTCCATTACGCGCTTTGGCAGACCTTGAAGGTGGAGCGGAAACGCTGGGACCTGCTCGTGAAATACTTTCATCACTCGCTGGAGTATCCCTCGATGCGCTGGATGATTTGCAAACCACACTCGATGCAGTCGCTGCCTTAGCACCAGCACCACCATCACTATC
>JABJFI010000085.1 GCA_018662825.1 Methanobacteriota archaeon
ACAATGTTTTGGCAATTAGAGCACACCTCAGTGGTGAACGATTGACGTTCAACTTCATAGCCCATGCTTTCTAGTTCACTGGCAATCCAATTGCGAGCGTTTTCGTTGGCAGAAGTGTCAATTTGTCGATAGCCAAATTGGGTCATGCTGACCATGTTGTCGTAAGCAGTACTACCTTCGGGCCAAGCAGGTGGTTCCTCGATTTGGGCATCGGTTGAGGTAAGGTTGCCAGGCAGACAACACGCCATCAGCATCAGCAGTACCAAGAGTGAACTCTGGTACGAGCGCTGAGCCATACTTTCGCTACTGATGGCGTTTGACTTGAGACTTTCTAGAAAGAGTGTTTCGGTTATTGAAGAATGGTTGCCATAAAATAATTCAAAATACATATTAACAAAATCACATTGGTTGGTACATGGCTCTAAAGTGTCCTACGATTGATGAAGGTGAAATTTATTGCATTCGTGAAGTGGATTTCATCAGCAAAAATCCGACTGAATATGTCAAATTGGGTAAAACAACGAGAAAAACTGCTCAGCGACTGAAAGAACATCAGACTGGAAATCCACGTCAAGAAACAGCAGAATATGTTCTCTATACCGACATGATGAGTTCATTGGAGAAATATCTCCACTATTCTTTTGCAAACGACTGTGTAAACAGTGAATGGTTTGTTATGGATACGCCAAAAGTCATGGCGGATGTCAAACCCTTGATTCAGAGTTTAGCTGCTGAGCACACCCTTGTTCGGCCTATATTTGATGAATGGAAAGCACAATCAAAAACTGTGAGTAATGGAAAAACTCTGTCGGCTAATTCAGCACATAAAGCCCTTCACGCCACATATCTACAACAGTATGAACGACACAAAAAAGCAGAAGGAGAGATGATTATTGCTGGCCTTGAACTAAAAAGCATGATTGGAACCAATGATGGCATTGAAAACATGGTCTATCTGGTTACTACCGAAAGTATTCCGTTTGATTCAAAGGCTTTTTTGGCAAGTTTGGCAACGAAAACAGACCGCGACAAATGTCACAAAACAGAGACAAAAATTCTTCCTGAAGCACCTAAAATCGCTGGGGAGGATCCACTTTCCAAAATTGACCCTGCTTTGGATACACGCCTCAAGGCATTGGATAAGGCCTATAAAGCAAATAAACCCGATTCTTCGAATCTCGCACAACCATCATTGCCAGTTACAACCGCTCTAATTAATTTACACGGCGTATATCTCACCAGTAAAAAAGAGTTCAAAGAAACAGAGTGGGCGTTGCAAAAAACAACTGCAGAATTGGTATCTATGTTGAAAGATAACAAAGAAATCCAGGGCATCGTTGTCTGGGAGAGAAAGCAAGACACTAAACAAAAATTTGAGAAAGAGTGGGCAAAAAAATTCTTTCCTACAGAATATAAGGCACATGAAGGAACGCCTGTTACAAAAATACACCGCGTGACAATCGATGATGGGAAAAAGTATCCCTGACCCTTGCCTGGAATCGAACCAGATCCTCTGCTTGCGCAGTGTGCACCTTACACCAAAGGAGTCCCCAACGGGCTACCACCATACTCGCATCACAACAGTTGTGTAATCACGCGCCAAAGTGCGAATCCCCATTCTCTGAGCCAGTGGCAAACTTGGAATTCCCAAGGTGATATGATGTGGTGGCGTTTCCACAATATTGCGAAAACATAGCGTTTTTGCTGTAAAAGGTGCAAAAAAATATGATATGATGCAAGAAAGCGAACATTCAAGAGGGAGTACGGTGTTTGCTCGTACATGGACAGACATAGAATGATGAATTTCCAATCGACGACCTTAGATAGCCTCAGAACTGCATATATGCGAGTGGTAAAGCGCCGAAGTGTCCATCATGATTTCTTACGCGTTTCAAAAGAAATGGAAGAGCGAATGGCTGAATCTCGGCCCTCTACAATGTTCTTTTACGGATTGTAATTTGATTCAATGCCTCACCCTCCGCTTCCTTGCATGTCGCCTCCGTTGCGGAGGGGTGATGGCCTCTCTTGAGAAGTGTTGATGGTTAGCGGATATCTCGGCACACTATGGAGGCTATAGCCTGGGAAGTAATTCTCGCTGCGGGTTTCTTCTTTGTACTCGGCGCAGTATCGCCAGGACCGAGTTTGATTATCGTGTTACGTAATACGCTCATTGGTGGACGACGGCAGGGTGTTGCCTGTGCATTAGGTCACGGCGTTGGTTTTGGAATCTATGCTGGAAGTGCTGTGTTCGGCCTTATTCTGCTGTTAGAAAACGCACCCAGTGTATTCTTAGTTCTCCAATTAATCGGCATAGCGCTCTTAATATGGTATGGAATTCTGATGTGGACTGCTGATATCAACGCCTTACAGGACATCGATATCGAATCGAACAGTAAAGAAAGACAAGGGTTTGGCGAAGGGTTCGCTATTGCATTCTTTAACCCCAAGATTGCTCTATTTTTAGTGGCTGTATTGGCGCAAGTTCTCAAACCCGGGATGGGTATTGAAACAAAACTAGCCATTGGTCTACTTGGCATGACCATCGATATGGGATGGTATGTAATTGTGGCCGTAGCCTTGACTGGTACACCTGCATTGGAGACCTTGCGTGCCAAAGGAAATCTTGTCTACAGAATTACAGCCGTTGCACTGTGGTTTTTTGCAGGGTCAGTCACATTGAGCCTGTTGTGATTATTTTTGGCATCTTGGGCACAAGAAAGTAGAGCGGTTACTCTGAACAATTCGCTCAATTGTGCCGTTACAACCCTCTTTTAGACAGGGTCCATCTTCCCGGTCATAGACTTGGAATTGGTGTACAAAATACCCCAGTGAACCATCAACAGCTGCAAAATCATTGAGGGTCGAGCCGCCAACTGCAATCGCTGCTTCAAGAACATCTTTGACTTGCTTGACTAATTCGATAAGGGCCTTTGTTGGTTTGCCGTCTTTACGTACCAATTTGTTAGTAGGGAGTGTTGGAGAGATTCCTGAACGGTGCAATGCCTCGCAAGCATAGATATTCCCCACTCCAACGACAAAACGTTGGTCGAGTAATGTGGTCTTAATTGGAGAACGTTTCCCTTGACATCGAATGGCTGCATCTTCAGCAGTCCATTGTTCAAGTGGTTCTGGACCGAGATGCGCAAGAAGCGATTGAATCGGTTCCTCTGCTCGCTCGAAAAGATCAACAATTCCGAATCTACGGGGGTCGGTGTATACGGCTACAGAACCATCATCGAATTGTAATTCCATATGGTCATGGCGCCCTTCAAAACCTGTAAGTTCCCCAAACTTGGAGTGATTTGAACTAGCATCTATCATCTCAAAACGTGTTTTTTCTGAACTGGAAATAAGCGTATATCGGCCAGACATACCAAGATGTGAAAGAAATACAAGACCATCGGCGGTATCAATCAGGAGATATTTTGCTCGCCGACGAACTTGGGTGATAGTTTGACCAGTAAGGCGTTGAACCATATTTTCAGGAAA
>JABJFI010000003.1 GCA_018662825.1 Methanobacteriota archaeon
AATACAACATCAGCTTCTCGTCCCTGGAATCTGTCAACAACATTGACCTCGATTCGTACCGATTTGGTATTCTTGTCTACGAAATGCCAACCTTTGGATTCCACAACATCACTGACACGAAGAGCTTTCTGAATTGCTGCCGCTTGTGCTTTGTAAAAAGAAATGACAGCAATCTCCCAGTACCGGTCATCCGGATGAGGAATAGAAGAGAGATCTTTAGCGAGGTCATCAATGGCTTCAACGATAACCTTGGCCTCGGCTACGTTGATATAGCGTCCACTTTTTCCTTCATCTAATTGCTCCATCGCATCATTACCAAACAGAGAGGTATCAAGGAGAACAAGGCTATCATCCTTTTTCAGAGGAGTGCCGAGGAGGCGAGTAGGAAAACCGCGGGCTATCATTTTTGAACCGCTATAATACTCATCACCATAAACAACTTGACTATTAAATTCTGCTATTTTTGGGTGCATTCTGTGTTGAACATTGAGCGTGACTATTCGATCATTTCTCGTGTTTTTGGAGAGACGTCCAGCAAGTAATTCAAATCCACTATTGTATTCAAAATCAGCCACCATTACCAAATCTCTCCACAACCGATCTAGATTATCTGAGTATCTCTGATCGTAACACCAAGGTTTGATCGCCCCTGATGTATGTGGAGCGGGTTTTCTAGGATTCCAGCCTGCAGGAAGTGGAACCTCTTTTTTCTTGTCTTTATCCCACATCGAATTTACCCATGTTCCATTCACGCGAATCTGACTAATTTTCGGCTTATTTCGAGGAGGACGGCGCCATGAATTCGGACGCTTGTTAGGTTCTTCCGGATATTCTTGTTTCACCGGTTTCTTCGGCTTTTGATAACCACCTGGAGTTGACAATTCTTTCGGCTTACTTGGTGGATTGAATTTGGATGGCTTAAATTTACTCGGTTTCATAGGTTTAGGGCCACGAGTGTTCTTTTCTGCGGAATCCCATTCATCCACCAATAATTCATAATTTGATATAATCATTTCATGCTCCCTTTTTCTTGAAGTTTCCTTCGTTTGAAAGTCCTTTTCCGCTTTGGCAAAAATGGTTGGGTAGATTTTAATTTCTTCTTGCCGGATTTTGTAAGCAGACACTGCACGCTCATACGCCTGTTTTGTTGAGGCACATTTCTGTTCCCAATTGGACACAGCTCGAATAAAATTATCATCGATATTCTTCTTAGCCTTCTGCCACTTTCTAATTTGGGAATCAAAACTGATTTCTGACCATTTGTCCTCAAGGTTTGCTCGTAAGTTCAAGATTGAACTGTAGATTCTCCATTGATGTTCCCGTCGTAAATTATCATTGTTCGACATTCGATGTTCAAACCATTGTTCGAGAGAAATGCGGACACTTACAGCACACTCTTCAAACATCTTCTGAATTTTAGGGCGCATGGCAAAGAAGCCTACAAGTTCATTGGCATCTTTTGAGACGGATATTCCATCGCTAATATGTGCACCTTTGATGAGTTTTCGGTCAGGTTTGGTCAATTGCTCAACCCACGAAATCTTTGTTTTTTGATTACTTTGTCTAGAATTACAATTATAACATCTATCCAAATGCTTACCATTCTTTTTTCTACAATCTTCATTAGAGCAAATCCAACCGGGTAAATTAGTATAATGTTTCCAGATTATTCGTGCTAAGATGAAGTCGATTTTTGATTGGTCAACGTGAGGACTGAGTTGTTTTTCATCACCCACTAGAAGCCAACGCTTAGCTCTAATTCCAGGTACCAAAAATTCGCCAAGGGTTGCCTTTGAGGCCTCATCGATGATGGCGAGATCAAAAGGGATTCCATCAGCTTCAAAATGTCCTCCAGTAGAAATTCCAATTGTCGTTGCGCAAACTAGGTTTACATTATGCTTAAGCATATGACCGATGATGTCGTCGCGTTCTTCGCCATCATCATCGCGTCCCTTTACAGGTTGACGTAATTGAGACAACCAATCTTGTTGAATCGAAGATATCTTATCGAGGCGGGTTTGTTTTTTTAGACCTGATTCAAGAGTTTTAGCAAGTCTTGAACGGAGACCAGAACTTAATTCATCCCAGGTGAACATACGTAACTGGTTGGAAACAGCGCGACTGTTACTGGCATGCCTCAATGGATATACTCCTGGGAGGAAGTTCGGACCATCCACCAAACCTATTCGTTCCAGCACGTTGTCTACTGCAATGTGTGTAGGGGCGACCATGAGAACACGCAAACCTTGTTCAACAGCCAATTGTTGAATAATCTCACAAATGACGGTCGTTTTTCCCGTCCCAGGGGGGCCTCGTATCAAGGAAATATCGGGACATGCTAAACCTGTCCATACTGCTTTTCGTTGCATTTCAACGCCGCTTCGATCTAAGATATTCATCCCAGCCCTAAGATTCAATCCGGGGTTCAATAAATTCGCAACAGTGTTAGATTGGCTATAGATTGGTAG
>JABJFI010000015.1 GCA_018662825.1 Methanobacteriota archaeon
AAGGTGGACGTTTTGAAAGAAATGACCGTCGTCAAGATAACCGCAATGGCGGAGATTGGGATTGTCCAAAATGTCAAAATTCAAACTTTGCTTTCCGAACTGAATGTAACCGATGTGGCGAAGCACGTGGTGCTGGTGGTGACCGAGGCCCTCGAAGAGATGACCGAAGAGGTGGAGACCGCGGATACCAAAGCCGGGACCGCCAAGGTGGGCGTTTTGAAAGAAATGACCGTCGTCAAGATAACCGTAATGGCGGAGATTGGGATTGTCCAAAATGTCGAAATTCAAACTTTGCTTTCCGAACTGAATGTAATCAATGTGGACTCCCTCGAGGTCGTGGAAACGATAGACGTGGTGGAAACGACCGACGTGGTGGAAACGACCGACGTGGTGGAGAAGTTTACAACGATAACGACTGGGATTGTCCTCAATGTAGCAACTCAAATTTTGCCTTCCGACAAGAATGCAACCGATGTGGAGCTCCTCGCTCCGGTGGCGGAGGCGGCGGACGTGGCCCTCGAAGAGAAAGTGGTGGAAGACCTCCTCGTCGTGATGACCGCTCTCGTGCTCCAAGAACTGAAGATGGTGGAAGACCTCCTCGTCGTGATGACCGCTCTCGTGCTCCAAGAACTGAAGATGGTGGAAGACCTCCTCGTCGTGATGGTCGAGACCGCAGAGATGAAAGAGGATATCAGAATCAAGGATCTTATGGTCAAGACAGACCACCAGAACGTAAATCAAGAGAACCTCGAACCTTTAGAAAATCACGTGGAAACGGCCCTGGACATGCACATAACCGCCCACCAAAACCTATATTCAAACCTGACCGAGAGGATTAGAGGGTGAAAACATGGGTGCTGAACATCACTATCTTAACTCTGTAGAAGCCTACGACGAAGGTGATTTAGAAACCGCCTATGAACAAGCATACAAGGCAGTTCAAATCGACCCTGAACATATTGATGCATGGCAGTTATGCGCTGAAACCTCTCTTCCCCAAAAAGGTGAAAAACCATCACTGATACAAGCTGCAAAATCATTGGCAGCAGTTAGGAAAATCATTGCTATTGACCCAAATCGGACTGCTATGTGGATGCTTGGTGGACGTCTGTTAAGCGATGAATTAGGATTGCTCAGTGAAGGATTGCAATGGTGGCAAGACCTGCGCCACCACTTGCCTGATGAAGTAACTCCATTGGTTGAACAAGCATCCCTACTAGCCGACATGGGTCATTATCTTGAAGCAAAATACCGCTTGGATACGATTATCGAAGAGAATTTAGATGGTGGACCGAGTCAAATGGCAAAAATTCATCAATTACGAAGTCAAGTTAGTGCTGCAGCAAATCTTCAATCCTCTGAACATTTCAAACCATGGGAAAAACACCACAACGGATGGGGGGCCATTGAACTCAAAATGGGGAAGGGACCAGTATCTGAAAGTTTTCTGTTCCTCATCACCACAGTCCCTGTGTTGATGGTCGTCGTTTATTTCTCAAACCAAATCGCTGGACAAGGCTGGGGTGCATTTTGTTTAACAAGCATAGTTATTTTTGCTACCGTATTATTTGGAATGCGAACTGCAAAGCGTATGTTCCACAACATCAATCGACCTGCATTCAATTTATTGCGAGCTATGAATTTCGAGGCAAATACTGGTTATTCAATCATTCATTCAGAAATTCGTACATCTCCACTATACATGTTCATCATGCAAAGAAAACCAAAAGCATGGCAAGAACGAATGCTTAAGATTATTGAATCGGATACGCCACTTCCTATGAACTGGAAACCAAGTTTCCCTGACTTTGATTCGCACTTGGATGAAATTGGCTACATCGAAGAAGGCGACGAAGAGAGTTTTGAGCCCTTCGAAGAAGAGTGAACTGCTAGGCTTTCTTGCTTTCAATTTACAACTGACAAAGGAATCATCATGCCTTTCAGGGCACAATAACTTAGAATATACTCATCATGGTATACTCTTGTTCTATTTCAACTATCTATACCCAGTTAGGATAATATCAAATAGGTTCTACGGCTAATCATGGGCAGTAACCGTAATCTTGTAATTGCTCGTATTCAAAAGGCATATCAAGAGTGTTTGAAATTTTCCTCTGAACACCCAGACATTGCTGTTAATCGTTGCCGAAAGATCCTTGAAATGATGTTGATTCAAAATCATCGCGAAAAACAAGGGGAACCCGATTCTAAAGCAATGCATAGTGTTGATAAATTAGTTGATATTGGGCAAAAATTGGGAATAATATCTCCCCTTCAAGGGCTCAATATGCGAGTAATCCAAACATTTGGTAATTTTGGCTCACACTTCCAAGATGGAGCAGAAGATGAACTTTGTTTTGAAGAAATACAACCTTGTATAATTGCAACGGAGACTTTGATAAAATGGTTTGTTCCAGACATTGACATGAATGTGTTTTCCGGTAAAGAAGAACCTCCAAGAATTCAAACAGAAGTAATGGAAATCGAACAAGAAGATAATGGCAGAACTACTATTCGAAGCCTAATCCACCAGTTAGCCAAAGATCGATTAACTGAAAACGGTGAAACAATCAGGCTCAGAGAAATTTCCAAATGGTTTGAAAAGCACCACCCCCGATATTCACGTAGTGCTGTGGAAACTCATGTTGGAATGATGGCTACTAATGGTGAAACTCGATTAGCCCATCACCTAAAATCTGATGGTTCAGATGAATTATTCTTCCGTGTAATGCCGGGCTTATATCGATTATATTTGCCAGGAATCGATCCTGAACCGATAATCGAATCAGAACAGCATTCTGGATGGGAGGACAAACTTGTGGTAGTCAATACTGCTACTAGTTTCGATGCAGTGCGCCAATCAAGAATGTACATGAGCCCAAATACTGGTGGGAATTACAAACTTCAACGTTCTAAATATCTAGGGATTTACAAGAACAAAAATGTGCCATATATTGCCGAAGTTATTGCCCGTGTCTCATTTCATAAGATTACTTCTAATGGCTTTGTATGGTGGCGAAACGACCACAACATCGAGAAATCCGAATTAGTGAAATTAGCTAAGGATGAAATTGAACGGAGAATGGATTTTGATTATCCTGTTCAAGTAATTATTACCGAGGATTTTATTGAAACTAATTTCAAGAAGACTAGTCCACGCGGCATGATACAAAATAATCGCGTTTTTGATATTACTAATGTAAATGAACAAAATGTATCAGAACTTGCAACTATTCTAGAAAGTACGAGTTGGGAAAATATTAACGCATAGAATATACTCATCACGGTATAAGTAAATGGATATGTGACAATCAATCTGCTTATTCTCTACCTTGCTTACGCTCAACTCTTCATGAGTTCAAAACCGAAGTTCTGAAGGTCATTGTTGGCTTTGAGCATACTGTAACGCATACTGCTGAGCATAGGTTGCGGCAGTTTGAGGATCATATCCTTGTGCCGTAAATTGCTGATAGTATTGCTGGTAGACCGCATCATCCATGACTGGAGCCGCTGCTGCTGCAGCTGGTACTGCTGCTGCTGCTTGAGCAGCATATTGCTGAGCATAAGCACGAGCCGTTTCTTCAGGGTAACCTTGAGCGATAAGTTGCTGGACATATTGTTCAGTTTGGTCAACTACGCCGCCAAAGCCAGTTTCACCAACTGAGAAGTCTTTGGTATCATCTCCAGAATCACTACGCATGAAGACGAGTGTCAATATTACTACAATCACAAGCGCTAAACCGATGAGGCCAGGAACAAGTAATCCGTCAAGAGAACCTTTGGTTTCATCGCCGCCATTCTCGGTTTGAGGAGCGGTCCAATTACCGTCTTTGAAGGTCCATGCACCAGACCATTGACAATTGCCATCAGCATCGAGAACGAATTCTCCGCCTGCTGCTTCAGCTTCAAGATCGGCTTCAAGTCCCTGACATGCAGGCAAGGAAATTTCGAGTAATTCATAGGTAATGAAGCGTTCATTCGGTGCTTCACCTTCGTAAATCTTAACGTAAATTAACTGACTAAGTGATTTGTTCGAATACATACCTTCAAGCGACAAAGTAAGAGCAAAAGTATCTAAATCTCCAAGAGGTTTAGATTTCTTCCAAAGTCCATCTTGGTCATATCCGAACTTATCAAACGCACTTGCATTGAAACTATCCATCATAAAAGAAACTTCGACGAAGATGTCTTTTTGATTTTCTTCGGCACCAGAAAGAACTTCACCAGAGATGGTAATGGTATCAGAATCAATTCTACAACTTTCTGGATCTGGACAAATACCATCGAAGGTATTATCAATATCAACATCTGGTTCTTGGTCACCAAAGCCATCTGGAACAACTTCGAAATACATACGATGCTTTTCAGAGAACTTATCGGCACCATCGTAAACAACTAATTCAATTCGGATTTGCGTGGTTGAAGCCCCTGATGTATCAGCAGTTTGGTTACGGAATGTGTAGGCAAACAATCCATCACTTGCTGCAGTTTGTGTAAAAGAGTGGCCTTCGATATCGAAATCTTCATCATCGTATGGTGCGTCGAAAAGAACCTTCCATTCGTAACGCTCAATACCATTTCCTTCAAGTGCATCTTCGTCAGAAGAGTTGCTAGCATCCAAGTAAATAGTGACTTCACCGCTTGCATCGAGGATAATTCTGTGAACATCCCATTCTTTCGATTGAATAGTGTTCGTTCCAATGAATTCAACTTGATCCATGTATTCTTGACGCATATCGATTTGAGCATCAGCAGTTGGTCGTGCTTCATCTGCAAAGACATCGTTGGTTTCAACGGTTACTGTAATCACTCGTGAGTGGCCAGCAGCATCGTGAAGATGCAAGGTGACATCCCACTGTTCACCTTGTGCGCAACCTGTAGCAGAAGCAAGGTCAATCTTACAGAACGTCATGACTGGGGAGGTATCACTTGTGTGATCTGTTCCAGTAGCCATTGCAGCATTGTCCCAAGATGTTGGTCCATCAATAATCCAATCAGTCTCCAATGTTTCAGTGGTATCTGTAATGTATGAGAATGTCAATTCTGCATCACTCTTGATGTAATGCTTTTGATATCCGCCGGTGCTCGGGTCATTGCCTGGTATAACATCGTTAATCTTCAGATTTAATCCATTGCCGAGAATACCAAATCCTGCTGGATAAGGTGTCACTTGATAATTGAGCAGATTTCCGAGTAGAGGCAATGTTGTGCTGTCCGCTCGTTCTGAGTGCGTTGCAATGTCAATGGTCGAAATAATCATTCCACCAGATTGGTAACTACAGACACCAAGGATTGTATCCATTTGATCTGCTTGAGTTCCATCTTTACGAATAATTCGTTGGAATGTTCCGTCCTTCTTCGATTCACTGAATCCACCACAACGTTCTGGAACATTGTTCGCACTTTGTGAATTGGTTCGCAAAATGGCTGTAGCAACAGTCGATGAAGCATCAAATCCTTGGAATGCGGCCAAATCTACATTTTCCATAAGTGGGTGATATGGGTCAGCAAAGTCGGTTTCTGAATAGGAGATTTCTTCTCCGAGGTTTTTACTTGCAATATTCAATCCAAACGGTAGACGGCCTGAGAGTCCTTGGCCTACTCCATAGATTTGGCTTCCTTGAGGTCCAAGGTGGGCTTGAACGGTTCCACCGGCAAACATGAATCCTTCCAAAGTGTTACGGTTTGCTGTCGAACCCAACTTTTGGTAATATCCTCGCCCTCCATTTTCAATATCTTTCGCAGCAATATCGGTTTGCCATGGGAGAACAATCTTGTCGTAATGTGTAAACCATCCACTCAAGAAGTATGTGTCCCAATCATTGATGTCGAATTGCGTATATGTCATTCCGAGAATATTGAGGTCCTCCTTAATTGCAGAAGTTCGAGGTGAGGTATCCGAAAGGATAGCTACGTTGATTGTTTCAGCAAAGGTTGCATGGAAGTAACGAAGGTTTCCAGATGGATTGCCATTAGAAAGTTCAGCATCAAAACTGATATTGTATTCGTGACCATCAAGCCAACCATTCCACGGAGTGAAGGTGACATCAATCATTTGATGAGAATCCAAACTTTGAGCAGGTCCTGCGGTCGTTGTGTGGGCCTGTGAACCTGTAGTCATGTCGTAGATGTTCATGTTGAACACATAATCGCCTGCAAGGACACCGTTGGTTGCTTTCACAGTCCAATCGTGGGCTAATGCACTGTCAATTGGCATTACGCACTCCAAGGTTTGGTCATTCAAACAATTAAGCGTATTTGGTTTTCCAAGAGTGATGTCAACAGATTCAACATTGAAAATTACTGTCTCTCTGTTATTGGAAATAGACAATTCGTTATCGTTGAACCACGGCGTACCCACGGTTGTATTATCGAAGATTGTTTCAACATCGATCTTGTAAACGCCAGCAAAGAATTCATGGCTTGCGATGAGGTCGGTTGAAGATTGGTCTGCATCTACATTGGTTCGAGAGATGGTGTATGAATTGTCTTCGATGAATGTAAATTCCTGAAGAGTAATGTTGTTGAATGCAACACCCTTGAAACCGTCATTAATACCATTTCGGCCATCGTCATCAGATTGGAATTCAAAGTTGATATCAACGGTTGAGCCAGCGAGTGATGTGCATTCAAAGTCCCAATCACGAGAGTCTGCCGACGAAGTGTTGAGAGAATATAGGTGAGTTAAATCGATACTCGTGGTAGCAACAAGGTCGTTGGTGTTGAAGAAGACGTTGTAGTTTCCAGCAGAGCCATCAGTTGATGCGTCGTCTCCAATGTATGAAATCTCAGCGAAATCGATTGGTTCTGATTCGTTGACTATGTTGTCTCCATTTTCATCACGTTGGCAAGTACCGTCTTCGTTGTAATCGTTCCATTGCCCCATTACAACGCTGCTGTAGGTTACACCGTCACGGAGAATGTCAAGAGTCATTGCTGCGTAATCGTTTACGTCAACAATACTTGAACCATCTGAATCGATGCCGTAGAAGGTATCTGCATAGTATTCGAAGTTTAGTGATACGAAATCACCGCTCATCGAAGTCAAATCAACATCTGGTATGGTCAGAGTCTCATTTGCCCAAGCATCGCCATAGCCGTTTGAACCCGTGTCACAAGGATGACCGAACCAATAGGCGTAGTTATTGAAAATCTTGTCTTGACAAGCGTTTTCATTGTAAACTGCACCTTGTGGGTTTTGGCTTTCTTCATATCGGTAACCGTTCGCACCACCTTCGAATGTTTCTTCACATAACGCACTTGGAGTGCCACAGTAAATGTCAGACGGAGTAGCAGAGAAAACAGTTGCTTCGATGTCAAAGTCTACAGCGGTGTTACCCCAGTTATTGGTAACTACTTCAATGTCAAAGACACCTTCCGCATACAATCCACCAGGATTGAAATATTCAAGGCTCTCAACCATTGGGTCGTATAGATTGAAAGGAGTAATGTATCCTACAATTTCGTCGTTTTGAGATTGCTCATCCCAAGAATTACCGGAGAGAGTTGCAGAAATACGATAGGTCGTATCGTTAAGCATATCAGCAGTAATCGATGTAGTGTATTCTTGGCCTGGGCCAAGGTTGTTCAGAGGAACATTGGCTTGCTGAACCTGTGGATTCGGTTGGAAAGCGGTTGTCTGCTTCCAAATACTCAAATTATCAACAGCATATCCATCACGTCCAGACCATCGACTTTCGTTGTCATCAGAGATAGAACCATCAAAACCTGTTCGAAGACGGAAACGAATATCGACAGTTTCTCCAGCCCATGGGCTGAGGTCAAATGCTCCAACGCCTTCTTCAGTGAAATTATTCCAACCATAGTAAGTTCCAAAAGAGTATACTCCGTAGTAATAGATTCCTTCAGGAGCACCACCAATCGATTGTTTATACATGCGGTCCAAGTCAAATCCACCCCACATAGATTCACCAGATGCACATGCACCTGCGATTTGAGCGCTTTGAGGACAGGATATAGTAGACCATCCGGTTTCAACACTACCAACTTCAATCATTGCGATATCGTCCCAGACATCTCCTGCAAGGTAGTTTCCAGTAGAATCCAAACTTCCCAAAACACCATGTCCCAAATGCTGGAACACTTCAAGACTCATGAAAGCTCGGTCAGAACCTGTTAAATCAACATCTTCCAATACCATAGCATCGTCCCAGTTTCGGCCGTATCCAGACCATGAATCGCCAGAGGAATTAGTTTTGTATTGCCCTGCCCACATGAAATCAGTTGGGTTATTGTAATTGGCTGAAACGTTTGGAGCATTGTTACCATCGCTAGCACCTTGAGAGTGGTTGGTTTCTTCGTGCCAGAAGGTTGATTGGTCAATATATTCTTCATATGACCAAGTACATCCGCTACATGAAGCCTTATTCTCGGGAGAATCCCAATCCATTTCATACACAGATGTATTAGTGGAGTTTGCTTGATCGACAACCTTCAACTCGACATCTAGGGTTGCCTGTTGTCCGTTGAGAACATCCATTCCAGTATTGGTAACCGTGACATTGATATCACGAGTTCCTTCACCAACAATTCCATAGAATTTGTCGACGGGAGATATTTCAATTGAAGAGACTGACAAATCTTTACTGTCCATCTCAATGACTGAGACTGTGTCGTATTGGCCTTGCCAGCCAAAATTATCTCTCCAACCGTTGAAACGCCAATTTGCGTGTCCGACAACTAAATCGTTAGCAGAATTGCTTGTACCAGCGAGTTGACCTACATCAACAACATTCGGTCGGCGACCTGCTGCATATGACAATGGACTCAAATGACCGCCATTACCATCTGAAAGGGTAACTTGAACAGTTGTTGGGAAATTGAGGTAGAACGAAGATGTCGAACCACCAGCTGAGTCAGTTGTGTTTTGCTGATATGCAATGGTTGGGTTGATGAAGTCGGGTTCACCGTCTCCGTTCAGGTCGGTGACATGGATGCTCCACGAGATGTAAGGTCCGAAGTAGGCCTTTTGCGTGTTTCCGAAGGTGCCTTGTGCAGTCGCTTCCTTGAAGGAGACGTTCTCGAGGTTTGAGTCCATCATGGCGATGGTGTCGATGTAGCCGTTTCCGCCGATTTCGGCAATGGCAAAGTCATCGGAGAGTTCGACTCCGAACTGAATTACAGTGGGAGGGGCTGTAGCGATGTCAGAGGGGTATGAACCGGGTGCGGATGGGACGCCTGTGCAAGAGTATTCGATGATGGTGACGTTGTCCCCGTTGCCCGGGTTGGTGGTTTGACCCGTGGCGTAGTCAAGCCCTTCAGTACGGAGAAGGAAAATGTCGTCGTCTGTGCACGAGCCACCGACACCGACGCTCTGTGTTTCTCCGAGATCGCCGACTTCAAGGGAGCGGTAGGTGAAAGTTGAGGAAACGCCCAAGAAGGTTGTTGAAGGGGGAGTGGAGATGGAAATCGGACCACGGTAAGAGACCACGTTCTGTCGAGTGAGGTCTTCTTCCAATTCAAGAACGAAAATGTCGTCGTTGCCGTCTTGGTCGGCATCGCCCACTTTAAGGTCCCAAGCCCAGAAGTGAGTGAATCGAGCACCGATGCTCCATGTTTGTTCTTGACATCCACCGTTTTCGATGATGGTCACGTTGCCAGGTTCACCAGCAGGCGCACCGTTATCATCGGTCTTGAATGGATTGTTTCTTTGGAAAATTACGATGTCGATAGCATTATCGCCAGTAAACTCACCAACTTCAATGAACTGAACATTTGAGAATTCATCCCATTCAGCGTCACGGCTGGTGTTCTTTGAAACCCAAACATCTTGGCGTTCACTAAAATCGCCATTACCATCATTCCAAAGAATCGAAATGGTGTGAGTTCCGTCGGTTGCCATGGCCAAATCATTATGGCCATCACAATTGAAATCGCCGATAGCAACGTCATGTGGGTCACGGTTAGTGGTATACGAACGAGCCATTGACGCACTTGCTGTAGAAGCAATTGCAACAGTAGTCGAAAGTAACATCAGCATGACGAGGAACATGCTTAGGGCGCGGCTCTTGAGGTGGTGGTTCTTGGGAATCATCAACATCACTATTCTTCTCCAATCTCTGTTGCACTTTAATTCCTTTGCTTTCAAGTTCTTGTGAAAATAATGCATACAGCCCTTCAGTGGCACGAATAACACATTGGAATTGAGAAAAGAACTGTTTTCATCTCTTATTAGATAGGACGGGTATGATTTTCAGAATTTTCCTGCTAACCATCGCGGTGATGGGCCCCATCCTGTGGCGTCTCCACCGTGAACTTTGACAAGTTTTCCAGCAGTAAAAAGAGATTCAAGCCAAACCTCGAGTTTGGTGCCTTCTCTTCCACCTAATCTTTTACTAGCAATTTCTTCGATATCTTCTGTTTTCAAAGCGGTGATTCCATACTCGCGAACCACGAGATGGAGTAATTCTCGTAACCAAGCTTCAGCCATAGGGTCTACACTCATCGCACCTTGAACTGGTTGAGGAGGGTCCATTTCTTCCAACGTTGCCATCAGTTCGATTGGATCTGGGCGAAGAGGTGCTTCAAGGCCGAGTGACTCCAACTCTTCAGCGAGGTTTAATCGCCCAATAGGTCGACGGACAACAGGTATTCGAGATGGGTCGGGTGTAGGGCCCATATCCTCGGGCTTCTTGTTCACTGGAGCGTCGCTGTTTTCGTCAAATTCTTCATCATCCGTTGGTATTTTTATTCCTGAAGTATTTGTCGCTCGGACTTCTACAGCAATTGGCATTGTCCATCCAACGCCTTCTAATCCGAGTTCTCCGACCTGTTGCTTTACCCAAGAGGCTTCACCTTCAAGAAGAACTTGAACATCATGTTCATCTGAACGAAAGCGATAACGTACTTGTCCTCGGAGTTCAGCCATCATTCTCATTCCATTTTGTAAAAGGTATTCAAGTTAGTGCTGTAATATGCTCTCAAACTAATCTTGTTTCGCTAGTTGACGAAGAACAGTATGTAAAATTCCGCCGTTACGATAATATTCGACTTCAACTGGAGTATCAAGTCTCACTTGAGCTTGGAAGGTCAAATCTTTACCGTTTGGATGAACTGCTGTAATTGTTAGTATTTGCAGTGGTTGAACATCGTTTGAAACTGGAATCGAAAAGGATTCGGTGCCATCTAAACCAAGTGACTCATGTGTATCCCCGTCTACGAAGGTCAGTGGTAAAACACCCATTCCAACGAGATTTGAACGATGAATTCGTTCGAATGATGTCGCAATTACTGCTTCGACGCCAAGAAGGTATGTGCCTTTAGCGGCCCAGTCACGTGATGAACCTGTGCCATACTGACTTCCAGCAAGAACAACTTTTGCTCCGGCATACGAGTGGGCTGCATCATATACAGATACGATTTCACCAGTGTTGAAATCCACAGCATATCCTCCTTCGGTACCCGGTGCCATTTGATTGCGGATGCGTACATTTGCAAATGTTCCCCGCATCATAATTTCATGATTGCCTCTTCGGCTTCCAAAGGAGTTGAAGTCACCTTTCTCAATACCTCTTTCAACTAACCATTTCCCAGCAGGGCCATCCGCAGGGAATGCTCCAGCAGGAGAAATGTGGTCTGTTGTAATCGAGTCACCCAATTTCAACAACACTTTCGCATCGTCAATACTAGTAATGGGTTGGGGTTCTACGGAAAGTCCTGAGAAAAATGTAGGCAGGCGAATATAGGTTGAATCCGCTTGCCAAGGATAAAGAGGGCTCGGTTCCGAAGGGATACTATCCCATCGAGGTTCATTCATAGCATCAGCATAGCGTTGACGGAACATCTCAGGTGTAATCACACTCAATGCCTCGGCTAATTGCTCATCACTTGGCCATAGATCACTCAGCATTACTGGTGTTCCATCATTTGAAAATCCCACTGGTTCAGTTGCCAAATCGACTTCTAAAGAACCTGCCAAAGCATATGCGACGACTAGAGGCGGGCTAGCAAGGTATGACGCCTTGACTTTTCCATGTACTCTGCCCTCAAAATTACGGTTTCCAGAAATGACGGAACCGACGATAAGACCCGCTTCATCAACAGCAGCCTCAATTTCTTCTGGAAGAGGGCCAGAATTACCAATACATGTGGTACAACCGTAACCAACAACATTGAACCCAAGTGCATTCAAATCTTCTTGGAGTCCCGATGCTTCGTAGTATTCAGTTACAACCCGACTGCCTGGGGCGAGTGAGGTTTTAACCCATGGCTTGACTTCAAGACCGTAAGCTCGTGCATTACGAGCAAGAAGCCCTGCTGCGAGCATAACGCCAGGATTTGAAGTGTTGGTACACGAGGTTATTGCTGCAATGACTACATCGCCATGGTTGAGGTCATAGGTTTGGCCATTTCGTTCAACAATCGCGCCATTTGAAAGTTGGTCAGGTGATAGTCCATGGCCTTGATGGCCAAGTTCAGAGGTGAGCGTTTCTGCGAAATGCTGTTTCATATTTGAGAGGTCGACGCGGTCTTGAGGGCGTTTAGGGCCAGCAAGTGCAGGTTGAACAGTAGAAAGGTCAAGTTCCAAAGTATCAGTATATGATTTCTCAGCATCATCTGCGGAATACCACAAGCCTTGAGCCCGAGCATAGGCTTCGACTCCTGCAATCGCCTCTTCCTCTCTACCGCTTAAGCGGAGATATTCGAGGGTTCGTTCATCGACGGGGAAAAATCCGCATGTAGCACCATATTCTGGTGCCATGTTCGCAATAGTCGCCCGGTCCGCTAAAGTAAGAACTGACATTCCAGGTCCAAAGAATTCAACGAACTTTCCAACAACACCATGTTCACGAAGAATTTCAACGATTCGCAAAGTCATATCAGTCGCAGTAACACCGGGATTGAGCGCCCCAGTGAGACGCATACCAACAACATCAGGGGCAAGCATGTAGATGGGTTGGCCAAGCATGACCGCTTCAGCCTCAATTCCACCAACACCCCAGCCAAGAACTCCAAGGCCATTGATCATGGTTGTGTGTGAATCTGTCCCTACCAATGTATCAGCAAGCCAAATTCCGTTCTCTTGGCGAGCAACACTTGCCAAATATTCTAAATTCACTTGGTGAACAATTCCTCTTGACGGAGGAACTGCTTGGAAATTTGCCAAGGATTGTTGGCCCCATTTAAGGAATGTATAACGCTCCATATTTCGATGATATTCAATGTCAAGATTTAGTTGCAAAGCATCGCTGTGACCTCCATCAACATCTACTTGCACCGAATGGTCGATGACTAAATCAACTGGCACTTGGGGATTGACTTTTTCCGGGTCACCGCCCATTTCGACCATCGCATCTCGAAGCGCTGCTAAATCAACAACAGCGGGAACACCGGTGAAATCTTGAAGAATAACTCGGGAAGGACGGAAGGGGATTTCGCTTCTTTCACCGTTTGGAGTCCAACCAGCAATGTTTCTAATGTCTTCATCTCGAATCAAAAAACCATCGTTACCTCGAAGTGCACCTTCGAGCAAGATTCGAATCGAATATGGAAGAGATGTGGTGTCAATTCCATTCTCATCAAGCCCTTCAAGAGCAAAATATTCGCCACCGACCGAGAGGGTTCGGCGAGCATTGTAAGGGTCGAGGGTCGTCATGGTTCAAGCCATACGGCTCTCGTCTATGAACAAAACCCCTCATAATGTTCTGAATGCCGAAGCATGTTTCAAATCTTAATTCACCAGAATTGGTACCAAGGTTCGTTTGAATCGCTACCTGAAATATATGCGCTCACAACTGTCACTGGATAGGTTGACAATTTGTTTTGATCAGTGCACGTATTTTCTCCAGACCCACAGCCAACCTGTGAGATTTGGTCAATCACTTCAATACCAGTTGTCTCAGAACCGTCAATTAGCCCTTTGTAAGCAAATCCAAAGGCAGTATATTGCCCATCAAGTGAATGGGCACCTGTAGAATCGACAAGATAAAATTGGGAGCCGGCTGAGTTTTCACTTTGAGAACGTGCAGCAGCAATGACGCCTGCATCATGCGTTTGACCGAATTCAGCCGGAATGACCCACTCGGTCATTTGATTTTCACACTCTGTAGATTCTGAAAACCCAGTACTTGCACAATAGCCGAAGTATTTTCCAGCATGGCCACCAGTTCCATCGCGATTTTCAAAGTCGCCACCTTGAATCATAAATCCATCTACGATACGGTGAAAGATTGTATTGTCATAACGCCCAGCATCTGTATTTGCTCGGAAACTTTCTGCATGCATTGGAGTTGTATCTTCAAACAATTGAATCCAAATAGTACCTTCATGGAATGCGCCGCTTGTATCGGTCCATGATAGTTCCATGATGACATCCCCAACAGAAACTTCTTTTGGTTGGGCTAAAATTCCAAGACCTGCTAAAATGATAATGAGGCTTGCAACGAATGCAAAGACCCCTGCAACAGTTGGGGTTCCATCATTGAGCAAACGAGGAATGACACTCTCACTAATGCCTTTATCTTGCATTTCATTGAGGATCCCATTGTACGCTGTATTGGATTGTTTGTCCTTTGGGTTCATCTGCACTGAATCACGAAGGAGAGATGCTGCTTTGCGATATTCAGATTTTGAATTAGTTCTTTGTGCAATTTTATGTGTTGCTTCTCCAGCAAGTCGTAGGGTTGTAGAATGCGAACCGGTTGGGTCCACTTCTCTCAAGGCAAGAAGAGCGCCTTCTGGTTTCCCTTTGGTGGTCAATTTCTCCGCTTTAGTCCAAGCACTCTTTCGGCTCTCTTCAGAATTAAAAGGTGTCGTTTTGTCAACTTTTTCTGCAAGTGAAGTAGCCTTGCTTGCTTTGTCCGCCATGATGCGTCCACAGTGGTTGAGGTTTTGAGTCTCACTGTAGAAAAAATCGTCACATATTGTGAGGTGAAAGAGGAAGAAACCGGTGTGTTTTTCCGGATGTGTACATCAACATGTTCAAGGAGTGTATGCGAAACCGACTGTAAGAGAGGCAAGTGTTGATTCACAGAATAAACTCTCAGGGGAAAACAATCAATGGACACCATTGCAAACGACTTCACCATAAACATCGCAACAGCAAACGGAACAGGTTCGCAATCCGCCAACCTCATTTTGCTGCAATCTCTATTTGAAATGGGAGTTCCAGTCAGTGGAAAAAATATGTTCCCGTCAAACATTTCCGGACTACCAACATGGTACATTGTCCGACTCTCAGACCATGGCTATCAAGCCCCAGGAAATCGGACACACATTCAAGTTCTTGTGAATCCTGCTACTTGGCATGAAGATTTAGAAAGTCTCGAGCCGGGCTCAGTTGTAATTTGGAACGAGAACGCAAAAATGGAAATGACACGAGATGATGTAATATCCTATCCAGTTCCTATGTCCGCATTGGCAAGAAAAATCAATCCAAAAATTGCCAAATTGGTGACCAATATCATCTATGTCGGGGTCATGGCAGAAATTCTTGGTATAGATCAAGCGGAACTTGAAGCTGCCGTTGCTAAGCAATTCAAAGGAAAGACAAAGGCCATTGAACTTAACGTAACTGCGCTAGGTCTTGGCCGTGATTATTTCAAAGAAAACCTCTCAAAAAGCGACCCATATGTGGTCGAAAGGCGAGTCAATGACAAACCCCAATTCTTCATCGAAGGAAATGAAGCCGTTGCTCTGGGATGTATTTATGGAGGAGTACAATTACTTGCTTGGTATCCAATTACACCATCCTCATCTATTGCTGAAGGCATCATCAATTACATTCCGCAACTTCGAACAGATGAAGATGGAAACACGACATGTGCCGTAGTACAAGCAGAAGACGAACTCGCTGCTGCTGGAATGATTTTGGGTGCTGGATGGGCTGGTGGAAGAGGAATGACTGCCACTTCCGGACCTGGAATTTCTCTTATGCAAGAATTCATTGGTTTGGGATATTTTGCTGAAATCCCATCCGTGTTTTGGGACGTCAACCGTGTTGGGCCCTCTACTGGTTTGCCAACTCGAACGCAACAATCAGACATTACAATGTTGTACGAAGGAAGTCATGGTGACACCCAACATATTGTTTTGATTCCTGGAACAATTCAGGAATGCTTTGAATTTGGATGGCGTGCTTTCGATTATGCCGAGCGCTTCCAAACCCCTGTTTTTGGACTCAGTGACTTGGATTTGGGAATGAACCGTTGGGCGTGTGAAGGATTTGAATATCCCGACCAAGAAATGGACCGAGGCAAAGTTGTCCGAGACCGAGACGTGTTTGAGGCCTTCGAAGACTTTGGTCGATACCTCGATATCGATGGCGATGGAATTCCTTACCGCACTCTACCAGGTTCAGGCATGGACCCTATACTTTATCGAGGAACTGGGCACAATTCGAAAGGTGCTTATTCTGAGAAGCCTCACGATTATTATGAACTGATGCAACGATTAAAGCGTAAAATCGATGGCGCAAGAGATTTATTGCCAGCACCAATTCTTCGCGAAGAAACAGAATGTGAGATAGGAATCGTTTACCTAGGAAGTATGGAAACCACCATTCAAGAAATCGATGATATCCTAGAAGCCACCGGCATCAAAGTTAGTCAATGCCGAGTTCGTGCTCTTCCAATGCATAGTGAAGTTGAAAATTTCATTCGACGACACGAGATGACCATTGTTTTAGAAATTAACCGTGATGGCCAGTTGTATGGCATCCTTAGAAAAGAACTGCCAAATGATTTGATTACTAAAGTACGTTCTGTTGCTTACAGTGATGGGATTCCACCCAGAGCAGGCATCTATGCTCAACTTATTCTTGACACCCTAAAGGAGGGAGAACTATGAGCGATACGCCAAAGAAACCTGCACGTGCAATAAAACTCAATGTTCTCAACGAGCCAAAGGATAGTTACACTGGAGGGAAATCCTCCCTTTGTCCTGGCTGTGGACACGACCAAATTTCAAATGTAATCATTAGCGCTGCATGGGAAAACGGCATTGAGCCACATCGAGTTGCAAAAATGTCTGGTATTGGTTGTTCATCAAAAACCCCTGCCTATTATTTGGGTCAATCTCACGGATTCAACACTGTTCATGGACGTATGCCATCAGTTACAACAGGTGCTTATACAATCAACAAGGATTTACTTTACATCGGTGTTTCCGGCGATGGCGATTCTGCTTCCATTGGAATCGGACAATTGATTCACGCTATTCGCAGAAATATGGATATGCTTTACATTGTTGAAAATAACGGAGTTTATGGTTTGACGAAGGGGCAATATTCAGCAACCGCTGATATCGGCTCGAAAAAGAAAAAGGGCGCTCCAAACCAGACTCAACCGATTGATTTGTGCGCACTTGCAATCAATCTTGGTTGTACTTTTGTCGCGCGCTCATTCTCCGGTTCGAAGAAACAACTTGCTTCACTCATTAAGGCAGCAATGTCGCACAAAGGATTTGCACTCATTGATGTAATCAGTCCCTGTGTTACTTTCAACAACAATGATGAATCTATGCGTTCATATGGTTATGTCAAAGAAAATGAAATTACACTTCACATGACCGATTATATCCCTCACTTCAACCCTGTTGAAGAAGTAGAGGTTCCAGAAGGGCATTTCCGTGATATTACTTTGCACGATGGTTCTACCATTCGACTTGAAACTATTTCTGCGGAGCATGACCCCTCTAATGCAGTAGCAGCACTCGCTGCACTCCACAATGCAGAAACCGATAAGAAACACGTCACAGGCTTGTTATATTTCGACAGTTCCAAACCATCACTTGCTGAAGATTTAGGATTGGTCGATATTCCATTGGTTGATGTCCCAAATGAAGTATTACGTCCTCAAAAAGAAACACTTGACAAAATCAATGCTGCATTACATAGTTGAGGCAAACAGATGGAGATCGGGATATGGCAGCACCGTTGACATTCCTTGGATTTGGCATTTTTTGTGGATTGATTTTTGCAATGATTCGGTCTCGTTCTCGTAAAAAGCGGCGGCTATATGTTGCGGCTCGTCGAGAAAAGCATGCCCCTAAAACCACTGAAATTCCAACTCGTTTCACCTCATCAGGCAATCGGATAAAGATTTCAGAAAGGGCTCAGAAAAAGGTTGCTGAACAAAATAATCAATCTGCAGATACAGATGAATCGACCGAACAAACTTCACTTGGCACATCAAGCCGTCAAGTCGATGAATTATCGGGTGAAGAGCGAGAAGAATATGATGTTCGTGACCAGGCTCGAGATGAAAACCTCATTTCTCTGCGCCTCTTGGTAGAAGATTTATTCGACCCCGAGGATAATTCATTAGATGGAGATGATAATGAGTCATTTGAAGAGGAAGAAGAGGCTGAAGAGAACTATGAATCCTCTTCTATTGAACTGCGAAACACTTGGATTGAACAAAATGAAGAACCACTGAACGAACACGCTTCATTCGTAGAACAGGAAGAAATCGGCAGCGGCATCATGGTAATGGATTCTAGTGACATCGTAAACGATGACATCGAAGAGCGTCTTGAACGCGAAGGTGGAAAAACTGGTGAAGTTCAAATTTCCTTGGCCTGGGATGATTTTAATGATTTGGACCTTCACATGTTCTGTCCCTCTGGAGAAAGAATTTATTTCAACAATAAGAAAAGTGAGTGTGGGGGCGAACTCGACGTCGATATGAATGTTCGACCAACAAGTAATAATGCGGTTGAAAATATCGTTTGGACTGAAAATGCACCTTTAGGAAAATACAAAGTGGGCGTTCATTTTTACAAACATCATCCCAAAGAAGACACGACACCCACATGTGTATTTCGGCTACGTGTTACGATTCATGGGAATGTTCGCGATTACTCAGGAAGTATTACGCACGGTCAAGCAATGCAAATGGTAACGAGTTTTACTCTAAATGACAATGGAACACAAAATCAGTAAATTTTACCGGTCAGTTTTCGTAGAATTCGAGCAAAGAGGGACACCTGAGGGCGTTCACTAAGTCCCAAACGCCAATCTAATTCATTTGCATTTTCATATGTGAGTAATTCTTCAAAGCCACCAATCCATTCATCATCAATGAAAATTTGTGGAATGGTTTTACTTCCATTCGTGCGAATATGGAATTCTGCATCGATTCGTTTCGACGAGCCGAGCTTCTTTTCGACATAGTTGACTTTTTTTGAATCCAACAAACGTTTTGCATTAACACAAGCGCCACAGCCACGATTGGTATACAACTCAACCTTCGCCATAATCAATGGTATAACTTCATTGTTTCAAACCTTTTCATCGAAAGAAGCGGTGGTAGTCCCTCTCGGATTTGAACCGAGGTCGGAGGAACCAGAATCCTCCATGATGGACCGCTACACTAAGGGACTGTTAGTGGGCCCAATAGCCTTGGACTCTTCAATTCAACGGTTTGGTTTTCCTCTATACAAGGGCGATGTAGCCTATTCTCTTTTACAAAATCAAGGTTATAGAGTTACGAATCGAAAGAGAACTTTTGAGACGGCACTGATCATTAGAACAATCATGAACGAGCCGAGCGCCCAGCGTGCCCAAGGGCGGTCGGGCTTTTCAGCAGGCCAAGGGTCAATTCCCAAAGCCTCTGCTTCACGGACAAGTTCTGCAAGTTCTTGCAGTTCTTCCTCCACTGATTGTGCCGCCATGCATTGTGGCAGTTGGAGGACCTACATGAGATTCACGCATCACCAGAGGATGAGGAACAAAGCCTTGAAGGTCATGGCATGCAGCGAAATATATGAGTGAAGTCCCCGAAGGTCTGTCCTTTGACTCTTTGGAGCGACGACCGCCTAGGCCGACAGCAACCATAACAATGACTCGTGATGGAGCAGATGGCGTCGAAGTCTTGATTGGACTCCGGTCAGAAACCATGGCAGCGTTTCCTGGCTACTGGGCTTTTCCTGGTGGGGGTTTGTCACGCGTTGATGCAACTGCAGTTGAGAAACTCGCTGGTTTTGTAGGTTCAGGGGCTAAAGCCATGGCTTGTATTCTTCGAGAAATGAGTGAAGAATTGGGTCTTGCCCCATCGGATGATGGATTGGTAGCACTGCCTCTTGAAGTTCGTCAGCAAATCATTGCTGATAAAAGCAGATACTTGCCGCTTGCTCAACAAGGGTTAGTTCCTTTCAATACCGATTCTCTAAGTCTCTTAAGCCATCGAATTACGCCGCCGTTTGGCCCAGTACAGTTCGATAATGCATTTTTACACCTACATGCTGGCGATGAGAAGAATGTACCTGAAATCGACCTTGAACCTCAAACTGAATTCACTCAAATTATGTGGGCAACACCTAATGATATACTGCACAGATGGTCAAATCATGAAATAAAAGTGGCGCCTCCTGTTGTCACACTGTTGATGGAAATTGAAAGAACTCTCGAACGTAAAGAACGCAACATGAGAGAGGCTGCTCTCGATATTAGTCAACGATTACCGGGTCGCCGTTCAATTTTGTTCGCCCATGGCGTAGAGGTTGTACCTGTGAAAACAGCAACTCTCCCCCCTGCCGACCACACAAATTGCTACCTTGTTGGTGACCCTGAAGGCGATTTTATTTTGGTTGACCCTGCTTCACATCTACGTGAAGGAATGGAAGATGTGGCAAAAGCAGTTGAGCGCCACAAAGGACAACTAATCGCCATCATGTTTACTCATTCACATGGCGATCATGTCGGTGATATCGGTTTGTTGCGAGAAGCATTTGATGTCCCTATTTGGGGGAGCGAATATACCGCTCGTAGTGTCAAATGTGACCGAATTCTCACCGATGGTGAAACACTAGAACTCGGAAATCAAGCATGGCAAGTACTCATTACACCAGGTCACCATCCCGGTCATATCTGCTTACTTGGAGATGCAGGGCTCATCGCAGGTGACATGGTCGCTGGCATTGGCACTATCTTGATTCCACCACATACTGGCGATATGAATGTCTACATGGAACAACTTGAACGCTTGAAAAATCTCAAACCGCACCTGTTATTCCCGAGTCATGGACCGGTAATTGCTCTACCAATTCAAAAATTTGACCAGTACCTCTCGCATCGCCAAGCACGTCATCAATCCGTCTATGAAGCGGTTCATTCTGGAATCGAAACTCTTTCTGCTATCGCAAGGGCTGCATATGCAGACACACCTAATGCACATCCTGGGCTTGCTCTTGACCAAACACTCTCGCATCTCGTGTCACATCAACGGTCTGGAACACTGGTTGAGCATTCTTCGAAGTGGTTCGTAAATGATACCAAACCTTAGAATGCATCCGTGAGCAGGCAAATATATGCCACGCAGAGTTGAGTTTACCAAAGCCGGTTCACCAAACACGATTCGGATTGCTGAGATGCCGTTACCGGTTCCTGAAACCGATGAAGTTCGAGTGAAGGTTGCTTTTGCTGGAATCAATTTTGCTGACCTTTTGATGAGATTGGGGTTCTATCAACCACGCCCTCCGTATCCATTCACTCCAGGCTATGAAATCAGTGGAATTATCGATGCAGTTGGCGGCGAGAATACAGGCTTTACCATTGGTCAGAGAGTCGTAGCAGCAATGTCTACAGGCGGCCAATCGAGCCATGTTATCGTCGACAAAAAACGTGTATTAGCCTTACCCGATGAAATTGAATTAGATGTCGCAGCAGCGATGCCAGTCACCTATCTTACCGCCCACCACATGTTGCATCACCTAGGTCATATGGGAAAGGATGATTCTGTATTGATTCACGGTGGTGCTGGAGGAGTAGGTACTGCTGCTCTGCAATTGTGCCAGTGGGCAGGTGTGACCAACGTATGGGCGACAGCCTCAGGCCCAAAAGCGGACATCATTCAATCACTGGGTGGCAGAGCAATAGACCGACATAACGAAGATTTTGTTGAGATTATCAAGCAAGAAACTGAAGGTGCTGGCGTCGACCATATTCTCGACCCCATCGGTGGTGAACACCTTACTCGCTCCCTTTCAGTACTCAAGGAAGGTGGAAGACTCTACACCTACGGAATGTCAGCTGTTGCACCAACTTCCAAACGTTCGATGCTTCGTAGTTTTTTGGCATGGAGAAAAACTCCTGCATTTGACCCGCTTCGTTTAATGACACGAAATAGAGGCGTATTTGGCGTTCATATGGGTACATGGAAAGATGAAACTGTGATGCAAAAACAACTTCAAAGAATCTTAGAAGGAATCATCAGCGGTGCACTCTCACCGGTCATTGATTCTGTTTTTGATGTAGAAAATGTGGCTGAGGCACATCAATATCTACACGATGCAAAAAACATTGGAAAGGTTCTACTTCGATTCAAGTGAGGATTGAAGAAGAGTCGCCCACAGGTCTGTAGGAGGCGAGAAGCATGAAAGCTGCAATGTCGGGCTTTGATTTACGTGCAGTTGCTCGTGAGTTGAATGAATTTTCAGGCGCCTATGTCAAGAAAGCCTACATGCCCCACTATGAGCAAATTGTCCTTCGAATCAATCCAAAAGGCATGGACCAATTCGACTTGGTACTCGTTCGTGGTGCACGAATCTACACTTCGAATCGTGACCGCCCAATGCCGATGACGCCGCCCCCTTTTGCCATGGTTCTTCGAAAACATCTGAAAAATGCTCGTATGACAGGTGTTCGGCAACTTGGATTTGACCGAGTATTATGTTTTGATTTCGATACGAAATTTGGACAATACCATCTCTATGTTGAAGTATTCAGAGATGGAAATATCATTCTTACCGATGAAGAAGATACCATTATTCAACCACTCACTCACGCATCTTATGCAGGTCGGACTCTAAAGAAGGGAGTCACATATCAGCCTCCACCTGCTGCGATGGACCCGCATGAAATGGAATTAGAACAACTTGCTGAAATGTTTGCAACCTCAGACCGAGACCTTGTGTCAACACTTGGCGGAAAAGTAAACCTTGGAGGAACACATGCCAATGCGGTTTGTGCATTGGCAGGAATGGATGCGAACATCGACACACAGGTGGCGGATACTGAGAAAGTCCATGCTGCATTACAATCACTTCTCAGTGATTTGGAACAAAGCAATGAAGGATTTTTGCTTCTCAAATCTGACAAAGAAAATACCAATGAAGAACTCGAATCGGCGGCGAAAAGTCACGAACCAAATGGGAAAAGAGACCGCTTTTTCGAGCAATTTGCTTGTGAAGCGACACCGACTCTCTTGCCAAATCATGACCGATTTGTCAAAATCACATTCCCGTCTTTATGCCAAGCAGTCGATGCATGGAAAGGTGCTCATGACGCGATAGCACTGGCACGACGGGAGGCCGAAAAGTTAGACATCGCAGCTCCTGGTCGCGGACATTCAACCGATGTTGAACGATTAGAACGTAGAAAGATACAGCAGGAGAAAGCATTGGAAGGATTCTCCACGAAAATAGAGAAGCAACAAATGCTTGGCCATCTCATACAAAACAACTGGACTCACATTGAAAGTTTACTTACTCAAGTTTCGTTAGCAGTTGAAGAAAAAGGCTGGAGTCAAGTCAAAAAGGATGCTAAGCAAATCTCTTGGATCATCTCATTGAATCCTGCACAACGTAATTTTGTAACTGTTTTACCTGATGAAAACAACGAACCAACTGGCCCTCAAGCCACCCTTTGTTTAGATGAAACTGTTCACCAAAATGCACAACGCCATTTTGAGGCTGCTCGAAAGCAAAAGGACAAAACAAAAGGTGCAGTTGAAGCCCTTGAGGAAACTCTTCTTCATTTACAACGCGCTAAAAAGAAGGAAATAAAGCAACAAGCGAGTGGTAAACTCAACAAAGTCAAACGAAGTAAACGTCTCTGGTTTGAAAATCACCGTTGGAGTATGATTAGTGGAGGGCATTTATTGGTCGGAGGAAAGGATGCGAAAGGTAACGATTCCATCGTTAAAAAGCACCTATCAGGTGCCGATATGTATCTGCATGCAGACTTGCACGGCGCTCCTAGTTGCAGTTTACGAGCAACCCAAGGTTTTGCTGCAGACCAACAGAAACCAGCACATATTCCAGATGATGTCCCAGCATTCCGATTGATTGACAAACTCACCGATGAAAAGATAACTTCTGAAAAACTCGAAGAAGCGGCGACTTTGGCTCTATGTTGGAGTCGTGCCTGGGCAGGAGGCGGAGCACACGGTACAGTGTATGCAGTCAAACCTGCTCAAGTCTCAAAAACTGCTCAAACAGGTGAATACGTCGGCAAGGGCGCATTCATTGTTCGAGGACAGCGTCAATGGTTCAAAGACCTCGATGTTCAACTTGGCATTGGTATTGTAGCCATCAATGGTGTTCCTCTCCTTATGGGAGGTTTGCCTGAGACTATTCGTTCATTTTGTCAACGCTATGCAATTCTACGGCCGGGTTTGGTCAAAAAAGAACAATTGGCAAACCGAATTTACAAGAATACGGGCTTGATTACTGATGATGTATTGCCTGTTTTACCAGGTGCTGCTGAAATTATCGAAGACCACGGAATATTTAGTCCAGCGAAAATTCAAACTCAAGAAGAAGAGTGATTTCAGTTGCGGTTTTTACCGCCACCGCGATTGTAGCCGCCTTTCTTGCCGCTATATTTGCCACTTGATTGTGAATTTTGGCCACCATGGTAGCCTTTGCTTGATTTCTTAGTTGGTTTGTAATTCTGGCCTCGAGCTTCACCACGGTATCCACCGCTGTTTCCACCATCTGAATTACTTCGGCCACCGCCGCCACTTCGGCCACCGCCGCCACTTCGGCCTCCGCCGCCACCACGGTATCCACCGCCGCCACGGCCTCCGCCGCCACCTCGGCCTCCGCCGCCACCACGGTATCCGCCGCCACGGCCTCCACCGCCACCGCGGTATCCGCCGCCACGGCCTCCGCCGCCACCTCGGCCTCCACCGCCGCCACGGTATCCACCGCCGCCGCCGTTTCGTTGGCTATAGTGACCATTTCGGCCACCAGAATCATTGCGATTGGAGCGTGGACGACGCTCTGCTGCGATATATTCGACTTCAAATTCAGGCAATACTGAGAATTCAGGAGGTTCAAAATCTACACGAATTCCAACTTCTCGCTGAATCTTTCCAAATTGTTTTTTCTGAGGTTTTTGAACCAATGAGATGACGATACCTGTGGCTCCACCACGTGCAGTTCGCCCACTTCGGTGCTTGTATGCCTTACCGTTTTCTGGAGGGTCATAATGAATAACACAATTGACACCTTCGACATCGATACCTCGTGCAGCGACATCGGTTGCGATGAGCGCCATACATTCTCCATGTTGGAAACGTGACATTGCAGCGTCTCTTTGGCGTTGAGATAATCCTCCGTGGAGGGTTTCAATCGCCATTCCATCATACTGCATTTCATCTCCAACCCGATCGACTCCATTTCGAGTTCGGCAAAAGATGATTGTTCGACCACATTTTCGAATGATTTCAGATGAAATTGCTGATTTTTTGGAGTTCGGCATTAGCCAAAAATAATGTGTCATGCTTTCCATTGTTACTTCTTTTGGCCCCACTTCAATGGTCACAGGGTTGGTCTGATAATCTCTCACCAAGTCAGCAACTTCATCATCTAAAGTTGCGCTGAATAAGATTGTTTGACGGTCAGATTTACACTTGTCAAGAATTTTGCAAACTGGCTCCATGAAACCCATGTCAGCCATTCTATCTGCTTCATCCAGAACAACGACACCAACATCTTGCAGGGAAACCGCCCCACGGTCAATCATGTCAATCAAACGACCAGGGCAAGCGACAAGAATGTCAACACCTTGGTCAAGGGCTCGAAATTGCTTATTGTATGAACTTCCACCATACATTGCTAAGGCATACAATTGAAGTTCGTAGGCAAGTGGGTCAAGAACTTTGTAAATTTGCTCTGCCAACTCTCGAGTTGGAGTAAGAATGAGTGAGGTTGGACGGCGTGGTTCGGCTTCCTCAGTTCGTGAAAGCAACGGTAGACCGAATGCAAGTGTTTTTCCAGAACCTGTTGGCGCTCTACAACAAACGTCTCGTCCAAGCATACCATCTGGAATGGATTCTCGTTGAACTTCAAATGGTTCAAGAATCCCTTGCTTTTTTAGGACTTCAATCAAAATAGGCTCAACGCCAAGATCTTCGAACGACACCATGAGCCTACCCCATTTGGTGGCCGTTGCCCTACCCTATTTGATACCCACAGTCGGAATAACGGTTTTTTTGGGGTCTCAACAGTCGCTTCAAGAACGCCGAACTAGCATAGCAACAGCGTTGCCACCACCCAAACAGAGCGTAACTATTCCAGAACTTGCATCGCACCGACGCATTACCCCAAGCATAGTAATCAGGCACCGGGTTCCACTTGAACCGAGTGGATGGCCAAGACTTACTGCCCCGCCATGAAGATTAAATCGGTCTTCAGGAATGTTCAGTTCTTGTGCCACAGCACAAGATGCTGAAGCAAAGGCTTCGTTATGCTCATAAATGTCCACATCCAAAACTTCGAGTTGATTGCGTTCCAAGAGCATTTTCACTGCCGGTATCGGGGCACTCATGACACGTTCTGGCTCAACTCCACTGGTGCAATAATCCTCGATGTAGGCAATGATTTCCCAGCCCTGTTGCTGAGCGTATTCAGCGTTTGCAATTACAACTGCACTGGCTCCATCATTGAGTGTGCTAGCATTTCCAGCAGTAACTTGTCCTTCTTTTTGGAAGACTGGCCGCAGGTTTGAAAGCGAATCAACATCTGTTTTTGCACGAATGCCTTCGTCGAGAGAAAAGGTTACTGCTGGGCCTCGTCGTTGAGGGATTTCAATCGAAAATATTTCCCAATCAAACCAACCATTAGATTGTGCTTGAGCAGCCCTTTGATGACTTTGAGCAGCAAAGGTATCAGATTGAAGACGAGAGATTGAACATTCTTTGGCAATCGTTTCTCCCGTGTTGCCCATGTGAACATCATTGTATCCATCCCACAGGCCATCGTGAATCATTGAGTCAACAAGTTTTGAATCACCCATCTTTGAGCCTTTTCTATGATTCATCAGAAGGTGGGGTGCATTGGACATACTTTCCATACCACCAGCAATAATCACATTGTGTTCTCCTGCACGAATACTGTTTGCAGCCATCATTGCTGCTTTGAGTGAACTGCCACAGACTTTGTTGATGGTGACACATGGAGTGGTCACAGGTAAGTCTGATGCGAGAGCGACTTGACGTGCTGGGTTTTGGCCAGCACCTGCTTGAAGAACTTGGCCGAATATGACTTCATCAACAGTGCCTTGCGATGGGTCAATACCAACCCTTTGGCAGACTTCTTTGACTGCAAGTGCGCCCAAATCAACGGCACTCATACTAGAAAGTGAACCCATGAACTTACCAATCGGTGTCCGAGCAACACCACAAATCGCTACTTTCGGTTGGCTCATGTCAGTCCTAATAGACCGACATTCTTCAATGTGCGCGCACTTCTATTCGGAGAAAGTCAAGAGAAGACTTGATGAAGAGAAGGTGCTGGCGGTAACATGGCCAAATTCAAGACCGAGTTTAACACAGACCGCAAAGCAAATGAAATGCGACACGTCGAAGTAGAAATCGATTTTACACCGAATGCACTTGCATCGATTCTCTATCGTCAAGGCGATACTGTAATCCTAGTATGCTGCACGAAAGAGGCCCGTCTACCAGGATGGTTTCCACGCGACTCGACAAAAGGTTGGGTACACGCAGAATATTCATTACTCCCAGGTTCAACTGATTCTCGTTTCCGAAGAGAACGACGAGGGGCGAAAGGACGTACTCAAGAAATCGAACGCCTCATCGCTCGTTCACTACGTGCTGCTGTTGACCTTGAAGCATTAGGGCCAGTCGCCTTGAATGTTGATTGTGATGTACTCAATGCTGATGGGGGCACACGATGTGCATCGATTACAGCGGCGAATATCGCCCTAAGATTAGCGGTTCGACGTTTAATTGCGCAAGGAAAATGCCTACCTTTGGATATGCGTCCAACCGAAGACCAACGAAAATCTGGCTGGACAGCCCCTTCACTTTCTGAAACGGAAAAAAGCAATCATGAAAATGCTGTCATCCCTCATGATTTAGCAGCAATCTCAGTTGGTCTCATCGATGGTGAAGTATATTTGGACCTCGATTATGTATTGGATTCAAATGCTGATGTTGACATGAATGTCGTGAAAACCGCAGATGGAAAATACGTAGAAATTCAAGGCACTGGAGAAGAATCGACATTTTCAAGCGAAGAATTGACTGCTTTGCTTGGAAGGGCGGATGGCGGATTAGATGCTCTGTTTGAAGCTCAAAAGGTAATTCTCGATGGAATTGAATGAGATTTGTCTTTTAATCGGTTCAACTTTCTTTGGCGAAAGCCTTGATATGGCAGGGGTTATCGCCGAACTGCACGGGTCAGTAGCTTAGTTGGGAGAGCGCGGCACTGAAGATGCCGAGGTCGCTGGTTCAAGTCCGGCCTGACCCACCTCAACTCACTGTTGCGAAAGCCTTGGGTCGTAAATACCAGTTTTCCATCGTTGGGTTCATGTGCTATGCCTTTCTGCTTGAACTATGCCCGAGGTGAAAGGTGATTCCGGTAACGATACTGAGAACATTGACCACGAGGCAAAAGCCCACAACAAATTAACCAAAGAATTGTTAGAAATTCGGAATCGCCGAAGTGGCGATTCCAAGCAAAATTTTCTTGCAAAGAAGGAAAATTTTGTCCTCGCAGGCGGAATTATTTACACTGCATTGTATGTGTTACTCATCTTTGGAATGACATCTGGGGCCTTTGGGAACTCAACTGCAATCGATCATTCGGCTTCGAAAACATTCCTTGATATCGGTGGCGAATGTGAAGAAATTACCGATGAACCTTGGATTCACATTTACCCGAATGAAGATGCTGGGACGTTCTCAATGTATGGTTATAATCTTCCAAGTGGTTATGCTGAAGGAACTTATACAATTGAACAAATCGATGAATCCGGAGTAAGAGTAGAATCATGGTCGAACAGTTCAACCAGATTTATCAGCCCAACAGGTGAATCTAATTCTGGACGAATGTATTTCTCAGCACCATTTATTGAACTAGAAGAAGGTCACTATGACTTGAAATATTCAATTACAGTTTATAATCACTCAAATTCTTCTGACCCGAATACTACCATCGTGGAAGGTGGAAATGAAATTTTCAAAAGTGTCGAATTTGAGTTGGACATCTCAAAACAAGCTTTAGCCTTTTTACCATTCGTTGATTCAGAAAAGAAGCACCAAGTTCGATTGTTGGAAACTGGTGCCCGTTCCTGTTGGGGTGTTCAAGACCTCGGAAATTGGGGATATGTGTTGATTGGAGCAGAATTAGGAGGCGGTAGAGAAACTGCAATGCTCGCAGGTGGGGCCGCAGGAATCCCTGCATGGTGGATGGCTTTTTCCTCACTTTCCCTTTCTGCAATCACGTTATTGATAATCTATCCACTGATGTACAAAGTCTACCATCAAGATAGTGACGACATACTCTCAAGAACTCATATCTCTCGGTTAGTTGAAGATTCCATTCACAAAACAGCGAATCGATTGAACATTGAAATCGACTGGGAATTGTATAAAATTGAGCCTAGGGATTTGTCTATTGACATCATGGTACCCTACAAAAACACTCAATCTACACTTTCAGACAGCAAAGATGTTCGTTCGGAAGTCCTTCGTGAAGTTCTTGAAGAATTCGCGATATTCCGTGTATTCAAGCCAGTTCAACTTACCGTTCGAACCATTGGAGTAAATCAAGCGATTGATTTTGAATCCGGTGTTGGTATTGGAACTTCAAACGAACATGATGGAGATGAAGAGGAGCAGAATTATTCGGATTTCTTTTCCGAATTGCATACGCTCTCTCGTGTGGAAGAAGAAGTTAGAGAAAGTTTAGAATTGTTCTTCGCACGCCGAAATGATTTGAATATGGAAGCAGCCGTGGTAACAAGTGATGACCGTGTAATCTTTGTTTCAGTCATTTACCGCCCTACGCAACGCTTTGCATTCTTTAGATTCAAGAAAACACGTGATGAAGTACAAACTGAACTTCACCGCTTCATATCGAAGCGAAATTCCGATCTATTAGGGTCACAAGAATTGATTGTCAAAGGACGTAACCAAGTTTCAACATTGTCAGAACGTTCTGGAGCCGGCCGCGTAGAACGTGATTTGAATAATGATGAACGGATTGTCGCCGTTGCTAAACAAGATGGTTTTGGTGGAAAGATGCTCCAAACTAAATTCCTTGGTGATACGCTCTCAACTGTAGAATACATGGCCAATGAAAAGCGTGAAATGATCAATAAATGGGGATTCTGGGGCTTAATTGTCTTTGTTTGGATTCCGTTTATGGCTTCAGGAGTATTAGTTGGAGCCATGCTTGGTCTATTATCTCGAATGAATTTCATGCGCGTACTAAGCGCTACGGCTATTGGAGGTGCAATTGCCTCAATAACATGGGCCTATACTGCTGAAGGAATTGTTAAGTTCATGCACCAGTACAAATTAGAAGCGGTTATTCCTTTGATCATTGTTGTATTTATCGGTGCGGCGTTCCTTCACATTCGTTCAACAAAGATGCGACGCCAAACAGAATTATTCGAAGACACACTGCTAGACAATTTCCACGCAAACATCCAAGCCAAATACGGCGCAGAGTGATGGAGTTGAATCAATGGATTCTATCCAACAATTGCTTGGGAATGAGACCCATTGTGGGGAACACGCAATACTTGGAATTGTGACTATCAGTGACCGAGCCAGTTCAGGTACATACCAAGATGAAGGAGGACCGGCGATTCTTGCTTTTTTCCAAGCCTGTTTAGCAAGTCCATCAACTGTTCATTACAGATGTGTTCAAGATGACCAAGATACCATTGAACAGACCCTCATCGAACTGAGTGATGAATTTGGGTGCCATGTAATTGTTACAACGGGTGGAACTGGCCCAGCAAAACGTGATGTTACTCCAGAGGCAACAGAGAATGTTTGTGAAAAAATTCTTCCCGGCTTCGGCGAGCAGATGAGAGCAATTTCATTGAACTATGTCCCCACCGCAATTCTCTCTCGACAAATTGGAGGGATTCGTGGTTCTTGTCTTCTCTTTAACCTCCCAGGCCGGCCAAAATCAATACGAGAAACCATTGATGAGTTATGGAAGTCAGTTCCATATTGTGTCGACCTTATTGGTGGACCTTACATCGATACCGTTGACCATGTATGTGATGCATTCCGACCAAAATCAGCCCGTCGTCGTTAAGAGATGAAAGGGAGAGTTCATTGAGTGGATGCGCTCAAACCCCAACATGGAGTCTGTACGTAGCCTAGGCCATTTGCTCATTCTTGGTGCAACTGTTGTCATGACCGATTCAACACGTCTAGCAGATGTACGTGTTTCAAATGGAATCGTTGAGGCTATTTCTGAGCCAAATCAACTTCAACCCCATGATGATGAATTACTCATCGATGGCTCGGGTTTGCATCTTCTCCCAGGCATCATTGACCCACAAGTACATTTTCGCGACCCTGGGCAACCAGAAAAAGAAGATCTCGAAAGCGGTTCTGCCGCTGCTGTGAGTGGGGGCGTAACTTCATTTCTCGACATGCCAAATAACAAACCTGCCATCACAGACATGGCTGGAATGCAAATGAAACTCGATACTGCCGCTGCAAAATGTGTGAATAACTATGGTTTCTTTATTGGAGCAACACCCGACAATGTGAATGACCTATTGGAAGTTGTTGGGACGCCTGAAGCACCTCTGTCAATCCCCGGGATTTGTGGAATCAAGGTATTCATGGGGTCTTCAACTGGTACATTATTGGTTAATGAAAAAGAAGCTTTAGAGACTATTTTTTCCAAGACTGCTGGACTCATTGCAGTTCATGCTGAGGATGAGAAACGCTTGAACACGCGATTCCCAGACTTTGAGCATCGAACTGATATCGCTGCACATGCTGAATGGAGAGATGATATCACGGCATTGCTAGCTACGCAACTGGCTGTTGAATTGGCTCAAACCTATAACCACAGGCTACACATTCTTCATTTGACATCAGGCCTTGAAGCGGATTGGTTGAATGGAATTACAACATTGCCATCACAAGCTGGAGAAGGTGCCATCATTACGACAGAAGCACTTCCTCAACATCTAACATTTGACGAAAAGGATGTTGAACAACAGGGTACTCGATTGAAAATGAACCCACCGATTCGTTATCAAGCAGACAAGGAAATTCTTTGGAAGCGTTTACTTGATGGAACTATTCAATGCTTGGCCACCGATCATGCCCCACATACCTTAGAATCCAAAGAACTTGGTTTCCCTCGAGCACCGAGTGGCATGCCTGGTGTAGAATCCTCGCTTGCGGTTATGCTTACTCATGCTAAAGCGGGACACTGTACAATTGAACAAGTTGTTCAGTGGATGTCTACCAATGTAGCAGATTGCTACAACATGATTGGGAAGGGGCGTATCGAGGTAGGGGCAGATGCTGATTTTGTCTTGGTAGATATGGACACGGAACAGGAAGTAAAAGATGAATATGCGTGGTCTCGAGTTGGCTGGAATCCATTCAATGGTCGTGAATTGGTAGGATGGACAAAAATGACGATTGTTGGAGGTGTTCCTGTATTCGAACGAACAGATGCTACTGGACCAAAAGGGTGTATTTTGGTTGAAAAAGGGACTTCTGGCACTCCAATTCTCATGGCACCATGGAAATAATTGCCCAAATCAGTGATTTTACCGAACTTTTGAGATATAACTATACGCTCAACCCGAATATTTGCGGTTAGGGTTACTATATGAGTTGGCTAGAAGAAAATATTGGAGAAGGATATCAACAGGTTGTGGTTGGGTTTAGCATTTTTATTATTGGTGCTTTACTTGGCTGGATGCAAGCGGCTGATAGTATGATGACTGCAGCAGATGTTTACATGCCCGCAGTCATAATGCTATCTGGTGCAATGATTACAATGTTGGGAATATCATTTGGCACAGAAAGTGAAGAAGACAGAACTGATGATTTGATGAATGCTATCAACGAACTTACAGCACGTATGAATTCGATGTTGGGTTCTGAAGAAGAGTGATTACAAACCATACAAAGAACCATATTTTTCTTCGACATAACGAAGGAAAGGTTCGGGTGAAGGTGGCGAGCCTGTGGCAAATTCAATAAGTTTGGCAGGAGACATTTTGCTCCCTTGCTGATGGATTCTTGGACGTAGCCATTGAAGTAAACTGGACCAATCACCTGAAGAAATAATGTGGTCAATATCACCTAAATCAACAGCCATTGATTCGAGTAACTGAGCCGCATACAGATTACCCAAGGTATAGGTTGGGAAGTATCCAAAGGCACCCATCGACCAATGAATATCTTGTAAGCATCCAACTCGGTCTTCTGGAACTGAAACACCAAACCATTCTTCAAACATCGAATTCCAAGTTTCGGGCAATTTTGAAATCGGTAAATTCTCATTGAATATTTTCTTTTCTATTTCATACCGGAGCATAACATGTAAGTTATAAGTTACTTCGTCTGCTTCAACGCGTATAAAGCCCTTTGAAACTGTATTTGCAATTCGGTTCAAAGTTGCAGGATCCCAATCTGGAGCACTTGGGAAATGTTCTCTAAACCAAGGTAAAGCAACATTCCAAAATTCGGTTGTACGACCAATTTGATTTTCCCAGAATCTACTTTGTGATTCATGAACGCCAAGTGAAACAGCCGCCCCCCTAGGTGTTAGAGAGAATTCTTTCGCAAGACCCTGTTCATACAATGCATGCCCCGTTTCATGCATAACTGCGTAGAGACAGGAAAATGGGTCAAGTTCATCGAAACGGGTAGTGAATCGTGTATCTCCTGGCCAAAGTCCTGCAGAGAAAGGGTGCGTGGACGCATCCATTCTTCCAGCATCAAAATCAAATCCCATCGCTTTAGAAACCTTAGTGCAAAATTCAGTTTGTGCATCTATTGGAAAACGGAGTCCCTCGGGCAATACCAATTCGGGATTGGTTTGTTGTGCAATTGTGATTTTCTGAAGAAGTGGTACGAGACGGGAGCGTAATCCGGCGAAAAGAGGGTCGTAGTCAGTCACTTTCATTCCAACTTCATAGTCATCAAGAAGAATGTCGTATGGATTATCTTGGCCTCCATAATATGCAATCTTTTCTTTTGTCATGGAAATGAGGTTTTCAAGTTGCGGTAGAAATGCATTGAAATCTGAATTCTGTCTGGCTTTCTGCCAGGATAAGAGGGCTTCAGATTTGGCTTTTGCAAATGTTGCGACAAACTCGGAAGGCAATAATACAGCTTTATCATAAGCCCTACGCATTTCACGAACATTTGCTTCTTGGTCTTCATTCAAGGTTTCATCTTGCTCGAGAGCATTCAACATTTGACCCATAACTGGATCTATTATTCTATTATGATGTTCGGCAGCAAGCCATGAGAGTATATCTGAACGTGCATCTGAGCCCTTTACAGGCATTATAGTCTCTTGATCCCATCCCAAATGGCCCTGTAATGCCGCAAGACGATGGATGTCTTTGACGCGTTCTATGAATTCGGAGTACTCTTGCATGTTTAGAGCCATACCAAACTCCATGATGAACACTTGTACTCCACTCTTTCAAAATGGGAATGGATTTCTTTTCCAGATATTAGTGCCACACATTGAAGGCATACGTCCCCCTCCCAGTTGCATGGTGCGACCTTTCTCCCGTAAGGCGAAGAAAATTACGCCATTAAAGATTGAAGATGACGAACTCGAAGAGGTCGTTGATGCGGTGAAAGAAATCGGAGAAGAACCCGTTGATATTATGGGACAACCAAATGATGATGCGATTCAAGAAGTTGTTCCCTTTGATGAACTTTCTATAGAAGAAGTTGCTAGGCAACTTAAAGTAAGTGCTGAAATGGTAATAAAAACCTGTATGGATGTTCGAAGAGGCGAAAATGTCCTCATTGTCTGTGATCCAACTACTGGCGAGATTGGGCAGGCATTGCACGAAGCGGCAAACGAGCGTTCAGACCGTGTACTCCTTATCGTCATGCCAAAAGCACGTCATCATGGAGAAGAACCTCCTTCTCCGGTTGCCAACTTGATGCGTCAGCAACAAGTCATCATCGCTCCTACTCGTTATTCGTTAACACATACTCGAGCAATTCGGCAATCACTTCGAGAAGGTTCTCGTGTTACAACAATGCCTGGAATGACAAATGAAATGTTCAGTCGTGGTGGAATGTCAGCAGATTTCTCAGAAATAAAACAGAAGATTAGCGACCTCGGGCCTTATTTCCGACGTAGGAGAATCGTCAAAGTAACTTCTGAACAGGGAACTGATGTGTCATTTGAAGTCAATTGGCGCGAATGGAAACTGGATGATAATGGCATTTGTAATCGCCCAAAGATGCTGACCAATCTCCCTGCTGGAAAGGCCTTCATAATGCCACGGGAAGGGTCGATGAATGGCACTGTAGTTATCGATGGCTCTTGGGAGTCAAATTTGGTCGATGAACCAATTACGCTGATTATTGAGGATGGGATGATTATGGATGTCAAAGGTGGAACAATTGCTGCAACGATTCGTCAAGAATTTGGTGAGGCTGCCAAACGTCTTCGCTCTAAAGATAGAGAAAATGTATGGACTATGGCTGAATTTGGTTTTGGAATGAATCCACAAGCACGGCTTTCTGGTAATGTTCTTGAAGATGAGAAACGGCTTGGAACCTGCTATTTCTCAGTAGGTGATAATACAGCACTAGGTGGCAATTCAGCAGTTGGAATTCATATTCCTGGAGTTCTAAAAAATGCCAGCGTTTGGCTTGATGACACCCAATTTATTTCCAAGGGTGAATTCAGCCTTTGGGAATAATCAACGAACTGCATTTTGCGTTCCACAAATTGGACAAAATCTCCAATAAGGGTCAAGTCCAATACCACATCCGCGGCACAATACTCCTGAACGTATCGTAGGTTGAACATGTTGAATCGGTTGTCGGGGTTGATTCCAACCTTGTTGTTGAGCCGGTTGTTGATTCCAACCTTGTTGTTGATTAGGTTGTTGATTCCAGCCTTGTTGCTGAGCAGGTTGTTGAGCAGGTTGTTGAGCAGGTTGTTGAGCAGGTTGTTGAGCAGGTTGTTGAGCAGGTTGCTGAGCAGGTTGTTGAACCGGCTCTGGCTGAGAAAGTGGTTTGCGAACTGGAGCAACTGGACGAGGGAGAGATTGTGTTTTCTCAGCAGCTGGTGATGAAATGAATTCTGAAAGTGAAACGACACCATCTCCATCAGTATCGGCTTGTTGATGCAAAATTTCAGCCTCTTCAAGTGAGGTGCCAGTAGCCACCGATAATTCTTCAACTGAAAGTTGTTGACTTCCATCTGTATCTGCGGCAAGGAAATGTTCAGCCGCACTGACAAATTCTGGCTCAGGTTCAGGTTCTGGTTCAGGTTCAGGTTCAGGTTCTGGTTCTGGTTCTGGTTCAGGTTCTGGTTCAGGTTCTGGTTCAGGTTCTGGTTCTGGTTTTGGTTCAGGTTCAGGTTCAGGTTCTGGCTCTGGCT
>JABJFI010000062.1 GCA_018662825.1 Methanobacteriota archaeon
CCTGCTTTCAAGAGATTTTGGACATTGGACATCTGATTATTTGAGGGATTAGTTGTTTGAATATTTCCCACAAAACCAATTTGTTCAAGCGCCAATACCATGGCTTTCGCCATATCTTCGGGGCTGTTTTGAACAATCGTTTGGGAAGTAAGATTCCCCATGATGACACTATCAACGATTTTTTGCTGAGTGTAGACATTTGCTCCGGCTGCATGGTGGACTTCTGTACCAACGGGAACCCATTCCGAACCAGTCCATTCAGACTTTCCATCAGGGCTTAGTTTCCGCTCCACCATGATTCATACAAGAGGTGTTCGACTATCTAACTATTGTTAGATTTTGGTATTATCTTCAATTCAAATTAGGGCTTGATAAGTACTATTAAATGATATATCACAGTCTTCAACCTACATACGGGGGCGCTTCAGCATGGTGAAAATAGCAATTTATGTCGATACCTCTGGTTCAATGAATGAACGAATTCAAGGTGAAATGAATGAAGATTTCTCCGGTGACTCCGGCTCAATTTTCAGTAAAATCCGGCGAGGTCTTGGCCTCAAAGGAAGGGTCAAAAAACATGTAGTGGCCAAAGCAATGTGGGAAAATCTTATTCCTACTTTCAAAGACCGCCAAACCAAAGTTTCAACAATTAACAGCAGAGGGCGTTCCAGAGTCCTTGCCCCTCTTGAATTTCGTAGTCAAGAAGATTTGTTGAAAATTAGGTTTCCAAAGGCCAATGGGGGAACCTATCTTTGGAAATTTTTAGTTGAAGAAGCAGAAGAACTCGGACAGGATAGTGTTGATTGGTTGTTTTTCTTGATTAGTGATGGAATGGATATGAGTTCCCCTCCGCCTTTCAATGGAGTGCACGGATTTCAACCATGTATTGAGGCAATCAAAATGATTGGTATTGATGTTGAATTCCACATCATCGGGCTTGGATTGCCTGATTCTTCAGTCAATGTATTTCGCCAGGTTAGTGGCGCTAGTGGCGGCTCATTCGTCAATATCGTTGAAGCCGGAGATGATGTCGAACAAGCGATAGAAGAAGTTGGCGGTGCACTAGAAGAATCTCTGAATCCAATTGCCCGTATGGCAAGTCGACAAAGAAGGCAACAAGAATACCTCGAATCACGACAAGAAGGGGACCTTGAAATCACAACTGAAATCGCTCCTCCTGCCCCTACTTATACCGGCTATACCTATGGGGACCTAACCATTGAAGACACTAACCCCGAACAACTTTCACAATGGCAAAACGACTTGCTTCGGATTAGAGGCGATGAGCAAATTGAGAATATCCAAGCCTATGAAAACTGGGTCTCGATGCGTTCCACCCCGTTGTTTTCAGACACACCAGGGATTCCAATTGATTCATGGGCTCTTTCTGCAGACGATGTTTCACTCATCGCCAGTATGAAAATTGACAACCTCTTTTCCTTCCTTTCTCAAATCCGCAGTTCAGATGTTCCTATTGAAAACCGGCGAATCATCGTTCGAGGTGAAAATATCTCTGACACACTCTTGGATACACTTTCCAACTCTGGTGCAAAAGTGATCATTTACCCAGAGGAACTTCCACCTCCTCCGCCCCCTGAATTGGATGACGAAAAATGGGAGAGAAATGAATATGATTTCAATGACAACCCAACACGCGAATGGGATATATATCCTAATTTGGGGTCAAGTAAAGCGCGATTTTCAGTTGTGATCGACCCTCCAACATATCCGGAATATGTCGAGAAACTTTCTGAAGCCTTTAACAAAAAGAATGTTATTGCAGAATTAGAAACGAAATTACGTCCAATTCAACGTTCATATGCAGAATCGGTTTTCAAGCCTTCATGGAATCACTTCAATGACAATTGGGTGCCTGATGATTGGCCATCCTTGCTTTCACTAGAATCCCAAGCAGTCGGTGAAGCATTTTGCGAATCGCTTCGTATTGCTTACATTCAAGTGGTTCATGAGTGGCTCTTTTCTCATGGTAATCGGCCAAAGTTCATCTTAATCCGACTTTCCAACGAATCTAAAACACTCGGTCTACACAAGCACCCTTGTTATTTGGAATTCCAAACACTGTTAGCAGATATGTTCCATTATCAAAGCACCAATCTAAGACTCAAAAAACCGCGTGTCGAATATTGGTGAATATTCTCGCAATAAGAGTCTACGATTACCGACAGCCAAATGTACTCCCTCTGCCCCTCCATTAGTTATGGGATTCTTTGCAACAATAAGCCGCGGATGGAAAATGAGCAAATTAAGTATGTCAGTAGTCAAGAAAGACCCTGAACTGATTGTTTACATGTTTATTTGTGGCACTTTGAGTCTTTTAACCATGCTTTTAATGGGCATGCCACAATACCTTGAACAGGGTTGGGCAGTCGATTCTGAAGGTCAAATGACTGGGGCTTTCATGGCTTTCACCTTTTTTGGATACATGTTTCTTTCAATTGTTGTTACCTTTTGGAACAGTGCCATAGTTGCGAATTCACATATCCGACTTACAGGTGGCGACCCGAGTTTCATGGACGGCGTGTCTGCTGCAATGAGCAAAATTCATATCATCATTCTCTGGGGAATTATAGCCGGAACAGTCGGTTTGCTATTGAAATTAATCAATCAAGCAGCAAGAGAGCAAAAAGGAGGAGCTGCAGTCGTTGCTATGATTCTCTCTGCAATTGGAGCAGCAGTTTGGTGGATGATGACGTTCTTCATGATTCCACACATGATTATCGAAAACCAAAGTATCGGAGATAGCCTCAAATCAAGTAAGAATATGTTTTTCAAATCCTGGGGAGAAAACATCACCTCTGGTCTTGGAATTGGTATGATTGGAGGATTTTTTGTCATCCTAATCGCAATTGTCACATTTGTAATGATGGTTGCACTCGGCCCAATGTGGTTCATCGGATTAGGAATTGGTGCTATCGGGATTTCTATTGCATTGGCATGGACTAATGCAGCCGAACAAGTAGCAGTCACAGCCCTCTACCTCTATTCAAAGAACGGTGAAATGCCTGAGATTTACCAGAACTTCGGAATGACTCACTTCCACATGGACCCAACGGTCGCTTGACTCAATTGAATTGTTGACTTAGCATTCTGTGGAAATGATGCACACCCTGCTCTCGTGTCGGTGAGTACCTCCCACGGTCATAGGCTCTCGATGCCATGCCCTTCTGTACTTCTTCAATCACCCATTGGTCTTGATGCTCGACGGTATCAAGCACTGAACCCGCACCCTGATTCGCCATTTCTGCATCGCTGACATAACCGCGATAGAGAACTCGGCATTGCTTGTGAGAGACTGGAATCACGACATTGACCGATAATCCCCAAGGATAGAAATTGAACATCATATTTGGGAATAACCACAGGTAATACGCTGCAATATCTTGTCCTTCATCAGGATGCCCTGGGGGCAAATCGAACTTTACATCACCTTTCACTGCCTTACCGATTTGCAACACTCCACCATCAAATGTTTCTGTTACATAACCCGAATAATCGAGGGCTTGATTGAGTTCAGGGTGAACGTAAGGAATGTGAAAACCTTCGAGATAATTATCCACGTAAAGCAGCCAGTTGGCGTCTACGGTGTGGTCGCGGTCTCTCCCCGCGTCGTGGTTGAACGATTCTGGCGTGAGGAATCCCAAGCGCTCTTCAAGCATGGCCCACGGCAAATCGGGAACGGCCTCTTGAGCGGCAAAATACATCCCCATCCACTGTTTAAGCGGGAATTGGTTTAGGTTGTCAGTATCACTTGGAAAGCCAATGGCTTGCTCAAACTCTGGCATATGGCGTAAGGTTCCATCGAGATTGAAGGTCCGTCCATGATAGCGGCATTGCAAAATATTCTTCGTGCAGGCTTCAAGCGCCAAACGCATACCTCGATGAGTACAGACATTGGAAAAACATTGAGTCTCTTCACTTCGAATTAGAGCCATTGATTCACCATTGATGGCCTCAATATGTTCAAGCGGTTGAATGGTATGTGCTTGTAATTCTGATTGGTGTGCTGCAAATTGCCAACCAGAAAAGACGCTTTTTAGGCGCTCAAATTCATGTACCTCGGTGTAGAACCTCGAGGGTAAAGTTTGAGCCACTCGAATGTCTTCATCGATCAGCGACTCGGTCATAGCCTCACACCCAAACATCGTTTTCGGCAGTGAAGTTGCCTTCTTCTTCACCGGTATTGACTACACCTCGTGGCTCAACCAGCATTACATGACATTCATCAGTAGCATACGGTTTGTGCATGACGCCTTTTGGAACAACATACATCTCACCTTCACTCAGCGTAACGGTTTCATGCTCCATTTCAATGCACATTGAACCTTTGACTACGATGAATACTTCATCGGTATCAACATGATTGTGCCAAACAAATTCACCTTGAAGTTTGACCAATTTGAATTGATAATCGTTCATTTCAGCGATGACCTTTGGTGTCCATAATTCATGAATCAAACTTAACTTATCTCCAATATTGACCTTGGCCATGTATTGCCGAAGACATAGGTTCTAGAATTAATTTATTGACATGGTGAGTATTAAATTTAGAAATAAATTTTCATGCGAAAGAATCGTTGATTTTAGATTTGAGTTCGATGAACTGAACGAAATCACAAGATGCTTGGCAGAGGCTACCCTCGTAGGCCTATGCATACACCAAGGTTCTTCGTACACTTACCTTCGATTCCACCCATGCAAACACCGTTGTGCAGGAACTGAATAAGCCACAAGGGGTCGGGGTGGGCTGAATCAAACGTAACATTCTACACTATGTGTAGTAAACCTCTGTGTAGGTTATTTCTGTCCAATACTCGAGGCCGTGCTCACCGTCGTATGCTATGAGGTAGATTTGGTTATTGAATGAGAAACCCATTTGGACCCCATCGCCGAGGCCGTAATTGGCATCAAAGTACACAGAGGTGCCTGAAGCTGTTCCATTTGTCGACCAGAGTTCTAATCCATATCCTTCCGTTCGTACGATAAAATATGTGAGTTCCGAATCGCCAAAGGGGGTATCGAACCGTGCTGGATCATTCCATATCCGCGAAGCGATATAATCGACGTCTTCCATGAGCAATACTGTTCCATTTGTAGTTCCGTTTGTCACATAGAGTCCTCGCATGTAACCGCCTTCATCTACCATGGTGAGATAAAGCAAATTATTAATGACTACCAAATCTCTGGGACTACGTTCTTCCCAATTCCAATCCCATTCTTCTTCAAAGAACTTGACCGTTCCGTTTTCAGTACCATCGCTCTTCCAAAGTGTATCTCCATGATCTCTCCAGTCCCATCCATCAGTGGCACTGAAGTATAAATCGCCATTGTAAACTGTAAAAAGGTTCGGATAACTGTTCCCTGACGCTGAGGTCCCTGGATTCAACTCTTTGACGAGCACCGTCCCGTTGGTAGTTCCGTCAGTCTTCCAAAGTTCAACTCCTGTACCGGACCATTGTTGTTCGGCTGCGAAATAAGCTTCCCCTTTGTAGACTGCTTCAAGTTGTAACGTTATGTACGAAAAATTACCATAAATCGCTTGTGTTCCGTTTTCAGTACCATCGCTCTTCCAAAGTGTGCGTCCCTCACTGAAGATTAAAGAGCCATTTACTTCTATGAAGGCGGAAGGGTCAAAATCTACGCCCTCGGACTTCAGTATCATTGTCCCTTCAGTAGAACCATCGGTCTTCCACAACTCGCACCCGATATATTGTTCAGTTGAATTCCATCCAGAAAAGTAAATTGAACCATTCCAAACACTCAATTCCTCCGAATTGCATGTTCCTTTACGAATCGCATTTGAAAATGAATCTCTCACCTTAATTGTCCCCTCAGGAGTTCCATCTGTCTTCCATAATTCTTCCACGAGTCCACCAAATGCCACTGCTCCATCACTCGCCCAGAAGTAAACCTCATCTCCCAAAACAGTCATTTCATTCAGATAACTACTCGAAGTGCCTGGATTGATGTCCTTCACCATCATTGTCCCCTCAGGAGTTCCATCTGTTTTCCACAACTCACCACCATGGGTGCCATCAGAAGACAAGAAGAAAAGTTCCGATCCTAATCCAGCCGGCTCCCAATCAGGAATAGTATAAAATTCGGGAACGGTATCATCTGGATTAATATCTTTTATCATCCTTAATGCTCGTTTATTACAGATGGTTGTAGTGGATTCGATTTCCCCTGGTTCTAGAATCCCGTTCGCACTGTTTCCCCCTTCCTGACCGTTATCCAAACCTATCGAAATCACCTTGCTACCAGAGTCACATTCCAAGTGATCTGATGGTAAACTAATGGAAGTTAGCATTGTTGTGTTTGAATATCCACCATTGCAAATGTACTGGCTTTGAACCACCTCATCAGGGCTTAACTGGCCATCTCCATCTGTATCAGTTCCCACCTCTATCTTCGTACCGCCACCGAGGCAGTTTTCAGATGGTGGCTCGGTAAACGTGTTGATTAGTGTACTAACTCCATCCAGACCGTCAGTACCTGCAGGGCCGGTTTCGCCTTCCATACCAGCAGGGCCGGTTTCGCCTTCCATACCAGGAGGTCCCTGTTCACCAGTGGTCCCATTTTGACCATCCTGGCCAGGTATTCCCGGTGTACCATCAACCCCGTCTTGACCGTTGACACCATCTGTAGAATCATCTCCAATGCACCCTGATAATGGAACCAAGAGTAAGGTTGTAATTATGAATAAAGCCATTAGACGCATATAGCAATCAAAGCCCCCTTAGTAATTAATCATGACTAAGATTAATCAGACCCGTCACGGTTTTGTGAATGATATAGTCGTCACGAAGAAGGAGATACACAAGGGTCTATGCTCAAACCCATGTGTTCAAAGTGAGTGTTTGCAAGGGTTAGCAGTGGGCCAGTCGGAACGGTA
>JABJFI010000108.1 GCA_018662825.1 Methanobacteriota archaeon
ACAAAGAAAACCATTCTAATTACACCAATTATGAAACTGCTGATTTCACTAATTTAACCGTAAGTGGAACCGGTGGCCCAGGGGCTACAACAGCCAACATTGCTTATGCGGCAATCGATGTGAATTCAACCGGCGCGTGGTTTGAAAATACCCTGATAGATAATTCGACTTCAACAGGTGTACGCTTGTATTATGCTGACTCTTCGACCACATTCCGAAATTTAACAATTCGTGATTCAGGCGACCCTGGTCAAGGCCCACATAAAGCCGGACTGGCAATTACTTGGATTTTCACCTCCGCTCCAGTTTTCGATGGCCTTGAAATCTCAGGTTCAGTCGGCCCCGGTATTCATTCATACAAAGCCGAATGGGATGCAAGTGATTTGTACCTTCACAACAATTCTGAAGATGGAATATATTTGGATTATTCATCAGTTAATATCGATGGCGCAGTTGTCGAAAACAATAGCCTATCTGGGGTTCACCTGCTTGATAATCTCGATACAAATTTGGAAAACTTCACCGTACAATACAACGGCTTTTCCGGCACTTCAGATGAAGAGAAAGCAGGCATTTTCTTCGACCGCTCAAAGACGGTATCACATCCACAACTCGACGTTGTGTGTTCTACCTGTGAGGTGACTAACTCTGCTGGCTCAGGTATTCTTATTCGAGATTCAATCGATATTTGGTTGAACGATATTTTCCTTGCTGAAAACGATGTGAATCATGCGCCGCTTGATGTAGATAATTCCGGTCTAACGCTTGGTCAACAAGGGGGAGTCGTCAATATCGATGGTCTCGAGATTCATACTGAACGAAGTGGTTTATCTGGAACTCCTGCGGTAAACATCAACCAAGCTGCTGCATCCATCAACGCGTTGGAGATGTATGGCAATCATTCAGGAATTGAATGGGATGGACAAAATCATAACAATCATCCATCACAACTCAGCAATAGTAACTTCAGTGGAACAGGTTGCGTTGCACTGTCGAATCATCACGACCTTTCTGGAAGTGGAAACATTGTTTCGGCTGATTGTTCGGGAACACTTCAATTTGTCAATAGCCAAGTCAATTGGTCTGGTTTTACCGATGCTGGTCTGACAACGACAATTCTTCAACTTGATTCGAATTCCGATATACATCTGCATCAACCTATCAATGTGGATTTGAATCAATCGTACCCAACCATTGCTTCTGGTGCAACAGTCGATGTTGCTTATGACATCAATGTCTGGGTTGTTAACAACAACAACAATGGCATTCCGGGTGCTAATGTTGATGCAACTTTTTCACAGTTTGAACCGATGGTTCAAGATTTGACCGATAACCTTGGCTATCTTTCTCTACCGAATTTTATCGGACAACGATGGACTAATGCCGGTTATTCGAGTTTCACAAACATTACGGTTTCCTGTGGGTATGATAGTGTTTCAAATTCAACCAACACCACTCTAGACCAAGACCGTTTTGTCAATTGTATTTTGCCACTTGCCAATCAACCACCATTCGTGGTATGGGAAACTCCTGTTGATTTAGGAGTGTTCATTTCCCAAGGGCCTGTGGAATTCAATGCCAATGATTCTTGGGACCTTGACGACGATGAACTCACTTTCTCATGGACAAGTGACCTCGATGGTGATATTGTGGCATCATGTACCGGGCAGGGAGATCCTCTTTGGCATCCTAATACAGGGGCTGCATTCTCTGTAAATTCAAATGATGTATGGGGTTGCAGTCTTTCTGATGGCATCCATCTGATTACGCTCGAAGTTTGCGATGATGCAGGTCATTGCGTTTCAGAATCACGAACCATAGAACTTGCCAACCAAGCACCAACGATTGTCTTTGATGTCACTCCCGGATTGACTCCATGGTCGGAACTTGTAATTCCCCGAACCCAACATGTTAGATTCAACCTTTCAGGAACCTTTGACCCTGAAGGTGATACGCTGTCGTGTTGGATTGACCGCTCGTATCAATCGGTTACCGCAGAAAGTTCAGTCATCGACTGCCCTTCAGAGATTTGGATGAATCTTTCAATGGCTGAAACCCCCCCTTCGACTTTTGAATTGATAATCTATGCTTCCGATGGCATTAATGCTCCATCAACATACACGATTCCTGTTGAATTGTATAATGAAGTTCCAGAACCCGAGTTCACATTAACCCGTCTTGGAAATGCCAGTGAAGATGAAGTAACACTTGATGGAACCGCAACTGTTGACCCAGAAGGTGATACTTTGGAAATCGAATATTGGTCAAACCTTGACGGGCAACTATCATGGAACAATACCGAGGCAGGTAAAGTTTGGACAGGTTTCCTTTCACGAGGCATCCACTCTATAGAAATGAGAGTTGTCGATGACCGTCCTGAACATATCAATGCAACGCGAGTGACTTCAATGCTCATCGAT
>JABJFI010000048.1 GCA_018662825.1 Methanobacteriota archaeon
GTGACATAGCTCGAATCGCGGAAATCGATGGCGTGTCTCCAAAGCGTGCCTTATCACTTGCTCGAATCGTTGCTGGCCAATCAGGCTCATTCTTAGCGACCAAGGAAGCTGAACGTTTGCATCGCTCACTACTGCAAGACATTGTGTCCTTCGCTTCATGTGCTGCTACACGAGAACGGATGCAATTATTGATGCCGGTTGAACATCCAGCCGAACGAAGATTGAAGGTCAGTCATGCGATGAACTATGCAGAAAAGCACGGTCAAAGCATGAATACTTTGTCAGGTCTATTCCATAACCTTCGCCAGACCCGTTTCAATCACGAACGATATGAACGCGTAGTTGTCAGCAAAGAACCACTCGAACAGTTCAAAAAATGGTGTAGAGTATTGCAACCAGGTGACGGCGAGAGTTGGAAGGATTATACTGTATTCAAATCAGTTACTTGGATTGGCTCAGGTGCTCCAGTAGATGCTCCTGATGGATGGGTTGTACTTCCGAATGCACTCAATGCAGAATTAATTCTCCCAGAGCGAACAATCGATTGGTTTCGCCATAATATTCGTACACTTACCGTCGTAGCAGACATTGTACAGATGAGCAGAAAACCTACAGAAAGCCACCCTTTCATCAATGAATTGTATGAAATCATAATTGGCCTCGAACAATTACCTGAGATACTCATGAGCATTGATGACCAAGGAGATTTAGATACAATGGCCGAAGTCAAAGACCGGCTTTGGAAGACTGCTAAATCCCTAGAAGAACAAGTCAATGAAGAAGTCTCTCAAGCGATGAATGATGCAAAGATGAACCTGAGTGGTTCAGAATTACTTGAAGCACTTTCAGATGGTGCCGCCTTTCAAAGAAAATTGCAAGAAGCAACTACTGACGTCATCACTGAAGCGATGGAAAAGGCAAAACAAACCATGGTACAAACCTTAGAAGGCACCGGAGTTCGATGCCCCTACGATATTTTTTCATCTCAATGGCCAGCAAAAATCAATAGGAAAACAATTGATGAAATCGACCAAGCATTAGAAACAAAATTGAAAACGGGAGAAATTGAGCATATGCTCCTTCTCGCTACAAAATTAGGACCGTTGCGAGAACGTTGTGAAGAAATTGTTCGCTCTTTAATTGAGTTTGACCAATGGATTTGCATTGCTCAATGGGCTGTTGCCCGACAATGTGTACTTCCTGAATTTGTTGACCATGGCATCTATGTCGAACAGGGAAGGCACCTGCTATTGGGATGTGAGCCTGATCCGGTAACCTACGGACTCGGATTTGCTGGAGATAAAAGCGACCAACAGTCTCTCGCACTTCTGACCGGTGCGAATTCTGGAGGGAAAACAACACTTCTCGAATTGCTCGCACATACATGCATTCTTGCACATATGGGTTTGCCTGTTCCTGCAAAGTCAGCACGTGTTGGGCAAGTCGATGCTTTGCATATTCTTGCCAAAGCAGGAGGGACACAAAGTGCCGGTGCTCTTGAGCAAACGCTTGTTGAATTGGCAAATGTGGTCAGTGACCCAACACCTAAATTGATTCTTGCAGATGAATTAGAAGCCATTACTGAACCTGGTGCAGGAGCACGAATAATTGCAGGAATGTTGCTTGCAGCAGAGGCTCAAAATGATACAGCAATGATGCTAGTAACCCATCTGGCACCGGCAATTATTGAAGCTACTGGACGGGATGATTTGCGTGTTGACGGTATCGAAGCAACCGGACTTGACGCAAATTTGGAACTGATGGTTGACCGAACTCCAAAAAGAAATCATTTGGCTCGTTCGACACCTGAACTGATTGTTAAGCGATTAGTAGAGCGCAGTGAAGGGCATGCTCAATCTCTGTTTAGAGATATTCTCACAATGTTTGACTAATCAGCAAATGCGACCTGTTTCTCCACCATATTCATGCATTGGTGCTTGAAATAACTGTTCACAAGTTCTGTTGACCAAGGGAAGTGTCAATGTTGCACTTGACCAATCTATTGAATATGAACCAAGGCTTGCAGGGCTAGGAACATAGTCTGAACCTGTTTGAGTCATCGTGATGTGAATTGATTCTCCTGCTTCTAGGAAAATATCCATAGGCATGAATTCCATTAGCCCGGTTACTGATACAAACGGTATGAGAAGTTCTTGGCCATCACGCCCTCCAGCATGGAATCTATAATCCATAACCGCATGACCAAGGTGCATTCCCGAATCATCTGTCATTTCCAAATATCCATGTGCACCATTTGTGGTATGTGGTGCAACTGCCATATGGAAAGTAGGCATTCCAGCAATATATACGTCCTGTTCAAATGGACCATATGTCATGGAAATTGAATTAGTTCCTGTGATAGATGCGCCTGATGGGGATAGGTCTTCAGCAGCAATCTCAAGATACTCAGTATCGAGGGCTGGATAGGTGGTCTCGAATCTCCAACCACCGCGGTTATCCTGCATTTCTACACCGAGTGTTGGTGCACGGCCTTCCCCTTTGAGATACCAGTCAAACCAATACAGCATTTCATCAGCCCAATCCCAACGCAAGGTGTATGGGTAGGCTTCTGCGCCTTCTCCCGAGGGTAGGTCCGCGTGGTCTTGGCGGTCTGGGTAGTTGTGATTCCATTGTCCAGCAAGTGTCTTTGTTTCAATTCCTGCTGATTCAACGATTTGGTGAGTTGGAAAAGCCATGTGTGGATCAACATTCCAATCTTGCATTCCTTGGATAATGTAAACTGAACCATTGTAGTTTTCAACCACGCGGTCGAGGAATGAACGCTCGGTCCAATAGGTATTTCCAGCATAATCAACCATGCCGCCTGAAAGGTATGCTGCGGGGCCATTGACATAGCCTTCAATATAGCCTTCACAGAGATTTTCAGCATCTTCTGTATCGCCATCTACTCCAAATGAGCCATAGACGCCGTTGTGCATTATCATACCACGAGCCTCCATACTTCCATTTCTCCACATCAAGTCATGGACTCCAATGAGCCCAGACATAGGTACGATGGTGGCAAGGTGGGGGTTGCCGAAGGTTGCTGCTTGCCAAGGTGTTGAACCATCGTATGATTTTCCAATCATTCCGACTTTACCGTTTGACCATGCTTGAGTTCCAAGCCAAGTCACAGCAGCATCGATTCCACGTTGTTCATCCGTGCCCATCAAATCCATGCAATGATTTGATTCACCAGTTCCAAAAACTGAAACTTGAGCTACACCGTAGCCATGCGGAACATAATTCTCAATCAAAAATTTGCCAAGGCGGTCTGCAGGTGTGAGTGCATCGACATCTCCATCATTGTAATAGGGTCCAACTTCTGCAATCACAGGAACTTGACAATCTGCGGAAAGATTTGCTGAAGTCCAGTCGCATCCTTCGATGACTGGAAGCCACAACCCGAGGTGTACTTCGGCGCTACCGGTTACACCAGAGCCGCCGTCAGCCGCCGTGATTGAGGGGACTGGGACAAAGATGGATTGAACTGCATCAATACCAAAAGTGCCATTCACCGAAACTCGGGAATAGATATCGGTCTCAACATATTGCATTTCACTGCGTTGCCACGGTTCAGGATAGATGTCATATGGGGCACTAATGCCGCCTTCATCGATTTTTTGCTCTCCGAAACAACCTGATAAACTCGTGGTCATCATGACAAATAAAATGAGCCATGGCCGGAAGTTCATATGACGAGGGGGAGGGAGATGTTTTTTGAACACACCGGCTGTTTGGTCTTTAGAAAAAGGTCATTCGTTCTCTTCATTCTCAGTAGCACTGCGTGTTTCAATCTCAGCACGAACTTCATCCATATCCAATTCTCCAAGTCTGGTAACCAAGTCACGCAAAGCATCTTCAGGAAGAGCACCAGGCTGAATAAAGACACCTATTCCATCTTTGAATGCAACGGTCGTTGGAATCGAGCGGATATTGAATGATTGAGCAAGCATTGGCTCGGCTTCTGTGTCTATTTTCCCAAAAATAACATCAGGGAATTCTTCTGAAACCCGTTCATAGACTGGGCCATAGGCCTTGCATGGGCCACACCATTCTGCCCAAAAGTCTAGTAATACGATGGAATTATTGTCAATGATGTTTGAAAACTCGGGTTCACGAATCTCTACGGAGGCCATGAAATCGTTTCAAAATCGGCGATACTTCAACATGTCCGTTTGAGGTCGTCAAAGCGACGAGTTCATGTGCTCACTACAGAACGCCACACCATGCGCCTCAACCGATTGACGACCTTCCTTGTCCTCATTCTATTCCTTGCACCCTTGATACCTTCAAGCCCTCCTGCTCATGATTTAAATGAAGTTTCTGAGGTCAGTGCTCGAGATTCAGACCTTGTAGTTTCAGAAATTTTCCGAAGCCCAAATAGTTTGCAATCAAATGCAACATCGAACAATATCTACAATGCAGTCGACTGGAATAACGATGGAGATTATGGTAAATATTCAGACCAATTTATCGAATTATGGAACACAGGTTCAACACCAATCAATGTTTCAGATTGGGTACTAAGTTCCACCTCCGGTAGCCCACCTTGCCAACTTGCTTGGAATACTGTAGTTGACGCAGATGAACGTATTGTAATCTTTAGTGCAGATTCAGATATTGTTTTGAATTATTGGGAAAGCGATACCATAAGCATTACCGATACATCTGATGTCGTGGCTAATTCAATGACGATTCCTAAAGAATTCGGATTTTACGGTAATTCAATTGAGATAGATTCTTCCGGTAATCCAGTTCAAGTTACTCCAACTCCTGGCTGGGGTCCAAGCGACCCTGATTCAAGTGTTGCACTCAACATTGTGAAGTGTTTCAAGGTACCAGATGCAGGAACTGAGGCCTTCCTCCTCAAGGGTCGAGTCGTTACTATGGTAAGTGAAAACAGCGTCATCAACCAAGGCAATGTCTTGGTACGTGACGGTAAAATCGACGCAGTTTGGTCATCGAGTTCTTCTGTCCCAATTACTGCTGATTTGACCAATGCCCAAGTAATTGAAACCAACGGCACCATCTACCCCGGTTTGATTGATTTACACAATCACATGCACTATAATCACATTCCATTGTGGGATTTCAATGTTCATCTCAATGAAAATCAAAAATCGGCTGAAGGAGGATATACTAACCGCGGACAATGGAGCGATAACTATGACTACCAACCGAGTATCACTTGGATGAAAAACAATGTTCAATCGAACAGTCAATGGGGTATGGCTACTGAACAAATGAAGTATGCAGAAGTCCAAGCCATAGCCGGTGGAGTCACCGCCGTTCAAGGCTCTCCAACTAGTGGAACCGATGCATGGGATAGCACTCTTTCACGAAACGTTGAATTATGGAACTTTGGAAAAGACAACGCCGCCACATGCGCAGTATGTAGTTGGTATGATTCAGACTACAATGTCGATGGCAAGATTGCTGATTTCAATGATGGTGATATTGAAGCATGGTTTATTCACATGTCAGAAGGTGTCGACCAAACCAGCAGAGACGAGTTTGATTTACTCAATAGCAAAGGCCTCCTTGCTGAACCTACTGTCATTATTCACGGTACTGCACTAACACCATCACAATTTGAAACAATGGGTGCTGTTGGCTCTAAGTTGGTATGGTCGCCGCTCTCCAATCTACTGTTGTATGGCAACACAACCGATGTCCGTGCGGCTGATAAAGCGGGTGTCAAAATCTCTTTAGCCCCAGATTGGGGGCCAAGTGGTTCCAAGAACAGTATGCACGAACTCAAGGTTGCAGATCTCTGGAATAGCGAAATCATGGACTCATATTTCACGAATTATCAGATGGTGGAAATGGTAACATCAAACCCTGCCGCCGCTGCAGAATGGCAAGACCATGTTGGACAAATAAAAGCGGATATGGTTGCAGACCTCGTGGTTATCGATACCTTCCACGACGACCCATATAGAAACCTCATAGAAGCCATCGATGCAGATGTTCGCCTCACTGTTGTGAATGGAAAGGCACTGTTTGGAGACCAAGACATCATGACCGCACTAAAGGGTGATGACTGGGAACCAATTACTGGTGGGGGTGTTTCAAAAGCACTTGATATCACTTCATCGACCGTTGTCGATGGGTCACAAACTTGGGCTGAGATTGAAGCTGGTTTGGCCATGGCTATGCGAAACGATGTATCCGATATCCGTGAACACTGGAGTGCACCAGATGGTGTGGCATGGAGTACTGATGCAGATGTTCAATCGTACTTGAATA
>JABJFI010000101.1 GCA_018662825.1 Methanobacteriota archaeon
ATCGCTTGGAAAACATCTCTCCCTGCACCTGCAACATAGGATAGATCGGGTTTAAGATCGTGAGTGATTGGAGTTGGAACGGTTACTAAAATAACATCACAGTGAGGTACTGCTTCAGCAGATGAGGTTGTAATATGCCAGCGTTCTGTTCCAGACGCAGGAACGATGTCATCGACATCAGGGTCTCCAGTAGGATTCTTTCCTTGTAAGACCATATCAACGGTACGCTGAGAGACATCAACCCCCCAGACATTGAAACCAGCATCATGGAAACCGATTGCAGTAGGTAGACCAACATAGCCAAGACCGATGATTCCGATAGTCAAGTCGCCTGTTTCAGCGCGCTTGGCGAACTCTATGGGTTGAGCCATGTTCCTCGCTGATGGCCCGAGTTCATCAATTCGTTGGTAGCGCATTCTGTAGTTGTTCTTGTTTATTGATGTAATGAGGATGTCGATGGTAAAACACCAATCTTAATACCCACCATTACTGGCATTAGTAGCATATCAAGCCTTAGAAGAAGAATAGGTATACTATTACCATATCGGATATGTTTCTTACTTATCCTAAAGGCGGATTTAATTTAGTCAAAATAGCACATTAATCGCGATTGATTTCCGAATACCACTTTGGTTTGGTAATACTCAATAACTCGGCTTTGTTGCCCGTAGTATGGACGAAGGAACGGACTCATCTTTTGGCTCATTACGAGACAAGGAATCTGATGAAGACAAATATCGACGTGAAGTGGTTAGAATTCGTAAATCCTCCTCTTTTAGAATCGGAACGCACCTTATTCGTTCCATAGAACAACCATGGCGATTTCCTCTTCTGCTTTTCTCGTTACCATGGTTAATTTTTTCAATCGGTTTAGAGCGCATAGGACGAAAAGCACTCCCTCTCGAAGAGACCGATTCTATTGGTTCCGGCGACACAAGGAAGTCGATTGTTATGTTTCCGACGAATGGCGTGGGTTTTGGCCATTTCACCCGAATGTTAGCACTTGCTAGAAGAGTGCGAAGACTAGATCCTGATATTGAACTCATTTTCTTCACCACAATGCCCACGCTTCATCTTTTGAAAAGAGAAGGGATTGCTGCCTATCATATCCCAGGGCGTAATAAGTTTCACAAAATGAATGCTTCAACATGGAATATGCTCACTGAAGAGATGCTAGCAAATGTCCTCATAGTTCACCGGCCTTCGATATTCGTATTTGATGGAGCATTTCCATACCGTGGAATGCTAAATGCGATTCAAGGTGATACTAAAATGAAAAAGGTGTGGTTGCGGCGAGGAACTTTTCGCAAAGGCGCAACAAAGGTTCCAGTGGACAGCATTGACCATTTTGACTTTATCATTCACCCTAAAGATAGCGTAGATGAAAGTCATGATGATGAAATCGAATTCAAGCCATCGATTATCCGAAGTGACCCGATAATATTCCTTGACGAAATGGAACTACGACCGCGCAACGACCTTCGAGACCGGCTTGGAATCCCTCACAATGCAATTGTTGTGTATCTCCAATTGGGGGCTGGGCAAATCAATGACATCGAATCCGACATTAACACATGTTTGAAGATTCTCGAACAGTTTGAAGATGCTTATGTTGTTCTTGGAGAATCACTCATCGGTAGTAGAATTCCATCTATAGGTGGCCGAGTTCGCATTATTTCAGAATACCCGAATTCACTCGACTTTAAAGCATTCGATTTTACCATAATGGCTGCTGGATACAATTCATACCATGAAGCCATTCGATTTTCATTACCGACCCTATGTATCCCAAATATGAATACTGGAATGGACGACCAACTTGCCCGTGCAGAGGTCGCAGAAAAAGCAGGCGCAATGATCGTTTTACGTGAAGTGACCGAGGATAAAGTAGCAGTGGCTATTGAAAGGCTGATGGATTCAGAAGTCCGACGAACAATGATGAAGCGTTGTGAGAAATTACATCAACCAAATGGGGCCAATCAACTTGCAAAATGGTTGGTTAACGAGGTTTGAGTGCTGCACTCATTTGATTGGTTAGTGATTCTGATTGCTGGGCCACAGTATCAGATTCAATTAGGTCTTTCATATCCCAAGACATTAGTTTGTTTTCATCTTCTAAATCCATGATAGAAAGATATTTTAGTATCTTTTCTTTGACACCCGAACGGTATTTTTCAGGCATCAATTCGATAGATGGCGAATACCATTTTCCGAGCCAATCTAAAGCATCTTCAGCGCCACGAACTCGTTCTTTCAAGAGTTTGTAAAGTTCATGTTCGGATTCCAATCGGTGAGTCGACCATGTCAAGATGTTTTCATGCTTAATTGGAATTCGGGACAAAAATAGGCTTGCTTCTTTGTTGTTAAAAATATCATCTAAATAATTGGAATCAGGTTGATTACCAAGAATTGCATTATCCAATAATTGTTTTCTAAAACACTTCCAGCAATTTAGACAAGGTTTCTTCCAAGTTCCACGCATACAAGATTGGGATAATGTTCCAAGAGGAGCTTTATTGACAATCATTGAAGTCCCCACCTCACTGATTCCAGCTACTGGCAAAATAAATGGGAGACCTGCTGCTTTAAACAATCCACCCCAAAGTGTGTAATGGTTGCCATTCGGATAATCCCGATAACGGCGATGCCCCGTTCCATAAGTGGATTCCATGATTGTTCCAAATCCAATACAATCGAGATTTAAGTATTCTGCCATGAGCACCGCAGGTACCGAGTTCGCAACATCAACAGGAAACCCTACCGGTGAGCGGACATATTCAAGGTCGCATAAGATGACATGCATATCATAACCTAGGCGTTCAACTTCCAGACATGAATGATGAGCTGCATCTTTATCATATAATGATTTTTTACGAATTGGGCGGTCCATAAATATTGCAGCGGTCGTTGGAGGCATTAGTGCTAAAGCAGCTGTTGAATCAACTCCTCCGCTGAATGCTAAGCCTGGGCGTGAGTTTTCAGATGGGCTCCAAGGCTCAAGTGTTTCATCAACTGGGCCAATTGTATATCGGGTTGATTTTGAATGATGAAAGTCATAAAATCGTTGGCTTACAGGTTTTGGGAATGTTAACACCTTGCCGACAAACGGATGGGTAATCATCATTATACACAACGCAAGATGATCGGGGTGTATTGTATCGGGGTCAAGTTGCCATGGTAAATTGATTTCTACCATTTTAGAACCGAGGCTAACTTTTTCATTCGGCTTCAGTATATCGAGTTCATCCGGTTCAAGAATAAGGCTAAATAAACCGTGGGTTGCATTCATTTTAACTTTCATTCAATCACCTCGCAGAGAATTCCAATACCAATTCATTGCTTCTTCAAGTCCTTGTTGGCAATCATGTGTAGGAATGTAATTCAAATGTGATTGGGCCTTGCTGATATCTGCCAGTGAATGGCGAATATCTCCTGCCCGTTCACCGATATGTGTTGCTTCAACTGTGTTAAGCGATTTATCATATTTCGAAAGTAAATCCCGAATCGAGAAAAATAGTTCATTTATCGTAATTCTACTCCCGCAAGCTACATTAAAAACCTCACCAAACGCTTGAGAGCTAATTGTTGAAAGCGCATTTAAATTCATTTGAATAACGTTATCGATATAGGTGAAATCCCGTGACTGTTCCCCGTCACCGAACACGGCTGGCGATTCAAACTGAAGTATCGATTCAACAAACTTGGGAATGACGGCTGCATACTGACCTTCTGGGTCTTGGCGGCGACCAAAAATATTGAAGTAACGCAATCCAATGGTTTCCATGCCATGTATTTGATGAAAGACTTGTGCATAAGATTCGTTCACTACTTTTGTCACTGCATAAGGTGACAAAGGGGCCCCTGTTTTGTGTTCAACTTTCGGCATGGTTTCGTCACTACCATATACCGAGGAGCTTGATGCAAAAACAAAACGCTTTATTCCTGCTTCTTGAGCGGCAACGAGGACATTCAAACCTCCAGAGATATTAATCGCATTTGTTGTATTGGGGTCTTCTACCGAACGTGGAACAGACCCAAGTGCTGCTTGGTGACAGACATGGGTACATCCAGTAATCGCCCGACGACAGGTTTCCAAATCTCGAATATCTCCATCCACCAAGGTGAATTTCGGTTCATTAAGCAAATGTTCGATGTTTTCTCTTCTTCCTGTAATGAAATTATCAAGGCAAACAACCTCAGAACCTTTTTCAATTAAAGCATCACAAAGATTAGAGCCGATAAATCCTGCTCCGCCCGTCACAAGAATCCGCGCGTTAGAAAACATACTGGTCATAATTGTACGTGACAGGGATAGGTTATGAGTTCATCCCCACCTCATGCTCAATAAGGAGTATTGCCTCGCCATAACCGGCGGGGACGATGTGTGGTATATTAGCAACAAATAGAACAATCATAGATTTGCCTACCGTGATTGAATATCTTAAATTTAGAGGACCTGATCAAACCAACCAAGTTGAAGTGAATGGTGTAAATTTTGTACATACTCTTCTATCGATGACTGGGCCACCTACAGCACAACCATTCGTGAGTGAAGATCAAAATCGTGTTGCCTTTTTCAATGGGGAAATTTACAACTATCAAGAGTTTGGAGACTTTGAAT
>JABJFI010000071.1 GCA_018662825.1 Methanobacteriota archaeon
CAACAAGGCCAGCAAGGTCAACAAGGCCAGCAAGGTCAACAAGGCCAGCAAGGTCAACAAGGCCAGCAAGGTCAACAAGGTCAGCAAGGTCAGCAAGGTCAACAAGGTGAACAGCAAGACAATGGACAAGGTCAGCAACAACAAGGTGGCGAACAAGGTGGTCAACAAGGCCAACAAGAAGGTCAAAACCAAAACGGCGAAAACCAAAACGGTCAGAGCCAACAACAACAAGGTCAAACCCAAAACGGTCAACAAGGCCAACAGGGTCAACAGACCGACCAACAACAACAACAGCAAACCGAAAACCAGGGTCCTGCCGATAACGACGGTGACGGAATCCCAGATAACATGGATAACGACGACGACAACGATGGAATTCCAGACGATGTCGACGCCAATCCTAACGATCACGACAACGACGGAATCCCAGATAACATGGACTCCGACGACGACGGCGATGGAATCGACGATTCTGAGGAAGCCCAAGATGGCGACCCAAACACCAACATCTACGACCACGACAACGACGGAATCACAGATTCCGTTGACCTCGACATCGACAACGATGGCATTGACAACTACAACGACTGGGAAGATTTGAATGGTAATGGTGTAAAGGATGCTGGTGAAGACCGCAGCCGTGACCACGACAACGATGGTTCCGATGATGGAGTCGATACTGATGACGACAACGACGATATTCTCGACGTTGACGAAATTGGTGGAATCTCTGGAAACTACCGCTACGACCACGACAATGATGGAATTTGGGATCTATCCGACACTGATGACGACAACGACGGCCTTGCCGACTGGTTCGAAGTCAACGACGGTAACTCAATGACCGGTCAATTCGACCACGATAACGATGGCCTCGACGACCACGAAGATGACGACGACGATAACGACGGCATTCTCGACGAACTCGAAGCTTGAATTAAGTGACGATACTATCGTAAGATAATCACCGATACTTAGGTATCGGGGCGCCGGATTTCTAGGGGGTTCGCCCCCTAGAAATCCCTCTTTTCTACTCTCTTCTGTATTTGGAACAGAATTTATTCGTCCTAGAGGCTCTTTGACCATTATTGATTCGCAGATGATACGCAACGCCTTCTGTGATACCAAAACACGCAACCGCGCCATGGCCTTCAAATAGGGAATGTCGGTGGCAAAATGATTCCGAGGTGCCAACATGCTCTCCAAAACACAATTAGAAACCATTAGCCAACGCCAAAAGCTCACAATGTCAATGACAATCATCATTTTGATGTTGACCAGTACAATGCTTGCCATCGTTCAAGATTTGAGTGCAGAAGAAACAGCACCAGATTTGATTTTTAGAGAAGGCGAAAAACTGATTCAAACATCAGCACAGTCTACAGACCAAGGCGGTCAAGGCACATGGAACGGCGATCAAGACCCATGGCAACTTGAAGACCATCCAGTTCTTTCCGATATCATGTGGTCGGACCCGGGCATTGCTGCTGGAATCATTTCGGATGAATCTGCAATCGCAGCTCTCATGCCATATTACTCAACACTCCTTGAAGAGTCGAACAAAGAAGACCATGACAACGATGGTGTAAGCGATCTTTACGATTTAGATGACGACAATGATGGAATTTACGACCTCCTTGAGCGATTCGACGGATGTTATGGAACTGACCCGTACGACCACGACAACGACGGAATTCTCGATGCAGATGATTGGGACGATGATAACGACGGAATTCTCGAAGGGCCAATTGACATTGAAGCTCTTGAGGCTCTTGGCCTTGATCCACGGAATGTTAGTACAGACCGCCGCCTTGACCCAAGCATAGTGCATCCATGGACAGGACAAGCAGTGGGCGCATTCTATCTCGCAGACCAAAACCCAATGGACCACGACAATGATGGCGTTACTGACGAAGATTCAGATGGTTCGGGACCGGGAAGTTATGATGAAGACGATGACAATGATGCACGTATTGACCAATTCAAGTGGCCTTGCGACCTAGATAGTGATGGCACCCAAGATTATTTCGATGACGACGATGATGGTGACGGCGTCACCGATATCCTCGACGCACACCCATATGATGCATCTATAACAGATACCCACGCACAAGCCGGTAACCTTTTCGATGCAGCAGTTAATTGGGACTTCAACTCTTACCGCGCATATTCTGGCGGTATCAATTACCTTGACTGGGAACTAAACCGCGTGAATGCAGTCAATGCACCTTCAGTCACTTCTACCGCTCCAAACGGCGTTCCATCTTTCACAAGTATCGTTGATGGAGACCTTGATGGCGACGGAATTCCAAACTTCATCGACCCTGATAACGATAATGATGATACGCCAGACAGTTCGGATACCGATGACGATAACGACGGAATTCTTGACATGTCGGACCCTGATGACGACAACGACGGCATCCCAGATGTTTGTATGAATCTTGACGGTAATGGCGACATGCTGAATGATTACACTCGACTAAACTCGACACCTTACCAAACTCCTGGTGGCGATTCAGACGGCATCGCCGGAATCGATTGTGAGATGGATTATGACCAAGACTTGGACGATGACCGACTACGGCCTTTCGACCAAAATTACAATGCGGTTTACGATTGGTTAGACCCCGACCTTGGAGGAACTCCCACGCCAGATAACCTAGGAGATATCAGTGTAAGTGGCGATGCAAACAATTTCGAATACGATTTAGATGACGACCAAATCACTAATGAAAACGATTCTTTCCCGCTAGACAAATCTTCGGATGTAGCCGCATGGAATTGCCCAACAATGGCCAACCCGAACCCAACTAACCCAGACGTTCGATGTAATACACGACGTGCTTCTTACTCTCAATTCAACGATTGGGATGGTGATGGCATCAACAATTGGATTGACGTCGATGACGATAATGACGGAATTATCGATCCACTTGATATCGATTGGGACTGCGATCTTGACAATGACGCCGACCTTCACGCCATCAACGGGGCCCTTTACCGAGATGATGGACCAAACTCTGTCGACTCAGATATTGACGGCGACGGTCTTGAAAACGACATAGACTGGGATGATGACAATGATGGAATCTCAGATTTCTATGACCCAGATGATGGAAATTGTGGAGTCGTCGATTTCGATGCAAATGACAATTTTGGCACCCCTTATTACCCAGTTGCTGATGGCGGCAATCTTGATGGAAGTCAAGACAGCACCCCTTATTCAGACAACTCAACCGACCACTGGAACCTAGTTTTCTGGCACAATCCTTTCAGCGATGTTGTTTTGGATTACAATGGCTATGACGCCACAACAACTCCAGTCACAGTAGGAACAGTACCTGAATTCTATTGGTTCTTATTCGCTCGTTGGTCACCATATAATGGTGGTAATGATTGGGATATTGATGCGGATGGAGACTCTCTTTCCAACGGACTGGACATTGACCAAGATGCCGACGGAATGCCCGATTGGTGGGACCAAGACGAAGGTAACGACGGTATTCTCGATACGGACGACCTCAAAATGGGTGGCAGTTTCAACATGTCCCAATGCGGTTGGTCTGCAGGAAACCTCGGAGGAGGATATGTCTGTGGCTATAGCTATGCTATCTCTTATCACATGCCGCTCAATGGTGTAAACGCCCAATTCGGCTCACCTTACTCCACCCGCCCTGATGCTTTCATCGACCAAGGTGCAACACCAGGCGGCCCTAGCGGCAATTGGAGTTGCACACCGGGCGCCCAAGGTGGTTGTTACCACTATGACTTTGGAGGAGACGGCTCGGTCGAATCAGGAATCACACATTTCCAGATGCTCAACAATCGAGATGCTTTCGTAACTTGGATTGGTTTGGCTACAGGAATTTGGCAATGGACCTCAGATAACGGAATGGTTTCCGACTTCCCCGATGAACTCGGCGCGGATTTGATCAACAATTCTGCAGATGGCGACATTGATGGAGATTTCACAAATTCTACAATCGACCTTGATGACGACTATGATTCGGTGTATGACTGGTACGATGTTGATGATGATAACGACGGAATCTGGGATTTCTTTGAAGTTGACATTGACGATGACCTTGACAATGATGCGAATCAAGAAAACTCCAATTTCTTCAAGGGAACAAACTGTGTTGATAATGACGATGACGGAAACGACGCGGATGTCGATGAAGACGGCTTCTTCCAAGCAGTTTGGGACCGAGGCATCCTTTCACAAGGCCTAATCCAACCAACTCTCTACGATGTAGACAACGACAATGATGCAGTTCCAGATGCTGAAGACCCTGACGATGATAACAACGGAATTCTTGATATTATACAAGAAACATTACCAAATTGTTTCTGGGGCGAGGAACAATCTCCATTTGACCATGATAACGACGGTATCGTCGATTGGGCAGATGACGATTGGGATGCAGACGGAATCACGAATAACGTAGAGCTGGCGATCAGTCTCACCGCTGCTTTCGACCACGACAACGATGGTGAGCGCGATGACATTGACACAGATGACGATGAAGACGGAATGCTCGATGACGATGAAGTCTTGCTTTGGCCGACACGATTCGACCGAAACTCAACCAATCCATGGGACCACGACGATTTCGGTGACGGCGAAGGTCTCGCTGACACATTGGATGCCGGAACAGGCCCAGATGCAATAGACAACGATGACGACAATGACACGCTCATCGATGCTGATTTCGACCATCTTGAAGAGGGTGAAACAGGATTTAATTGCTATGCCGGTGCTGAATCAAGCGACTGGGACCATGACAATGATTGTGTTCTCGACGAGGACGACAAGGCTCCAACCTTCATCACTCTCAATACTCCCGAAACATTGTGGCTTGATGCACAATCCCCATCAATTTTCAGCGGACATGTCGATTGGGTTAATCCGATTTCGGGGCAATTCGAACCTGCTGTAGGCCTTCCAGTTCAAGTCCACATTGAATGGGCCGACAACGGAACAGTAGCCCTAGAGACCATCAATGTCTTGACAACAGTAGTTGGTAATTTCACAGTTGGCCAATTCCTATATCCTGAAGATTTGTCAGTGGGTGATAATACGACATACAGAGTCTTTGCAGTCGTAACAGAAATGTTTGCGTTTAATGGTAATGAATCTCAATCCTATTACCGAGGCGCTGAAGCAAACCTAACAGCAGACATCTATTTGGACAGTTATTTCCGCAGCGATGAACAACCATTCTGGGTTGACATGTGGTCTTACTACACTGCAGATTTACAGCGCGGAATATTTGACAACTTAGTACCAAGCGTCCCATTCACCTTCTCGGTTCGTGGCGGAATCTTTGGTAACTATACCCACCCGACAAACTTCACAGGCCTAGGCGGAAACGGTTACAGAGCTGGAAGCAATGGATTGGTTTCAGTAACTTTCGTCCAAGATATCGGAATCAATGGATTATGGAAACAAATTCAATGGAATTCTACCCGAGATAATGGCGTTGGACAAGTTCCTGGCGGTTACGAAGAAGTTGCGTGGGATGAACAATCAAAAGAACTCAAACCACTCCTTGACGGCAATGGGGCAATTATTTCCTATGATTACACCAATACAAGCCTCCCTGCAGGCGATTATGAGGTAACGGCAATAGTCCAACCGGATTTAGCTGGAGAATGGCCATTCCCATACCTCCACGGAGACAATACTGAGCCACAAGCCATCCGAGTCATGCATCGAATGAACATCGAAGCACAGATGATTGTGGATGGAATTAACCCAGTACATTGGTATAATTCATCGATTAACAATGGTGATGGAACTTTCGGAAACTGGGCAACAATCTACCACTCCGAGGCATTGGATGGTGCAGGATTGAACTTTGCAGAAATTTCGAAATCGCAACCATACCCGATGAATTGGGATGGCACTTCAATGTCACTACTAGGTGAAGCGGCCCAATTGCGTAATTTCATTACTACTAACTCAACACACTGGTTCATCACTTTGGTGAATGGCGGAGATAGCGATTTACCGCCTTGTGGAGCAGTCGATCGAACGGACCCAGATAGTTTGGTCCGATGCGAAATCGTTCCTGAAATGAATACTGGCGACGCCCTTTGGGTTACTGGAAACGTAACGAATCGAACCAATGTTCCCTGGGATGCAGACCCAATTGCCCTCCAAGTAGATATTGATGGCAATGGCCAATTCTTAGGACAACAAGAGACAGCATATACGCAACGCCCAACCAAGGCTTGCCCAACATGCGATGCCGAGTTTGAATACAATTGGTCATGGTATAGCCAATACGGCTCTGGAACCTATGGAATGCGCGTTGATTTCACAAATTCTGCATACTATTTCACTGGAAATAGTTCGACACTTGCAGCTACGGGCGCTTACATTAACGTAACAGTCGTTGGAACAACAGATTTCCAAACAACTTCTGTGCCTCGACTTTATCGAAACACAAGCACAACAATCCAAGCAAAATTAGTCGACAATTCCTTACAACCAGTTCGGAATGTGCCCGTTAACTATACTTGGTCTGCAGATGGCCGCACTGGAGTGAATTACACCGATGATAACGGATTCTTTGAGATACCATTCAACATCTCTGCTGCAGATTCATTGGGCGACTTTAGTCTACAATTTGAATTCGCAGGCACGCCATTGCTCAAGGGCAATACCATGGTCCAAGAGGTATGGGTCGTTTCACGAACCTATCTTTCCATCGTTTCTACAGAACCAAATATTCGTCAATCTGGCGACTTATGGGATTTCACTGCTCAAGTGACCGATGACAATACGACATCAGTACGTGATGGAGGAGGGGCTGCTTTAGATGGCGCAACAGCACCAAATGGTGGATTAGTTGATGTTATTTTCGAAGGCGTAGACTTCAGCGGCGTAACTTATCGTCAAATCGTTGCTACAGTTAGACCTGCAGCAGGTACAATCACTTTACCAGATATCCAACCGGACAAAGCCCACATGTGCTATTATGATGGAAATGGGGATGGCGTAGCTGACCGAGACCTAAACCTCGATGGAATTTTGGACCGTTATGAAACCAGTGGAATGTTTAATGGAGAAGCAGGATGTCTCAAAGCAGATATTTCACCATTGAACGCTACAGCACTCAAGGACGACCCAGAATCTTTCCTCCCTGATGGATTCGGACCAGTGAATGTTATTCTTCGATTTGAAGAGACATTGCCGAACGAAGGTTGTTTTGAACTCGACCCTGTTGCTCTTGGCATCCAAGGCGCATGGGACCCTTGTCTTGGCGTATCTGGAAACGATCACTTCCGAGTGACCATGACCAATAATGCAAATGGCTTCTCCTTTATCGGACGAACTGCCTTGTCGGTTGACGATCAAATCGTCTATACCAGCGAAGTCAGCCCTATCACTGGTGAAGTGATTCCAAAACCAATGATTGTTACCGGACAGTTGCAAGATGAGTTGGGTACCAATTTGACCAACCGAAAGATTCGTGTAAACTACGAGATGGTAAACAGTCAATCGAACCCAACTTCGTGCAATTCTGGAATGACTGACCTCGATGGATATTTCTCTATCGTATGTCCTCTTTCCGATGTTTCTGCTGGTAAGGCAAAGGTTACAGTAACATATTCATCATACGATAACAATGATGCATATAGATATCAGAACGACACCTATGAAACTCAATTCGATGTATTTTCAAACTCTACATTGGCTTTGAACGAAGTAGGACCATTCAAGTCCAGTGTCGAGACTTGGACTGCACCAAACACAACCGAATATCCGGTTCTTTACCTCAAAGAATCATTCCACGTCGATGCAAAACTGATGCAATCCAATGGCCAATATGTTGGCGGCAAGTGTTTGAATATCTATCTTGACCCTGAACAAAATGTTCGACCAATCTCTACTATTCGCACCAGCGAAATTGATGGAACCATTGAGTGGTTCAGTGGCGACCCAAGTCAAAACCCGACTCTACGGGGCGTAGAAACAACCGGTGGTAAATTGGAAGGTTTCCGTACTTTGCGCATCGCTTTCGAACCGGACCTCAATGTCCCTGGAGGTTGTGATAAGGATTCTTCAAATGTTTTGAACGGCTCACACGTCGACCAACTGGTCTTGGTTCGCTCCCGTATTGACTTGCAAGTGAAGAAAACATGGAGCCACACAGGCGATAATGGATTGGATAATGATGAAGCAGTCTTCGGTACAGTTGCACTATTGCGAGACCGTCTTGACAATGCTGTTGAAAACGAAGAAATTTGGTTTGTTCGACAATATTGGTCTGATGAAAACAGCGAATGGGTTGTTGAAGGAACTAATAAATCTCGAACAAATGAGCAAGGACATGCAGACTTTGAATGGGCCTTTGGTGGACAAACATGCGACGGAGTCCCATGTTCCGGACAATGGCGAATCATTGCGTACTACCCCGGTTCAACCTACTTCGAAGAATCTCTAGACAACGTGACACATGAAATTACATGGATGAAGGCAGTTCCGATAAATGCAGATGCAGGCTTCTTTACTCCAGCAAAGACGATGTCATTCATACTTGTAGCGATGGCCCTGTTGATTGCTGGAGCGATTTACTATCAACGCGCTCAAGCTCGTCGACAGGTGCAAGCCCTCAAGGGTATTTTGACCGACACGATGATGCAACTTGAGGCGAGCAACGAATATATTGCTGCAATCTTCGATTGTTACAAGAATTTGGTGAAGCACTTCAAGCGCTATGGTTTCATGAAGAAGGTCTATGAAACGACCCGTGAATTCGAAACAGCAGTTCGTACAGCATTCAGTATGGTTCCTTCGGACCAACTCGATGGCTTCCTATCTGTCTTTGAAGAGGCTCGTTATTCGGATCACAACATCGATGCAAGCCATCGTGACCGAGCATTGCAAACACTCGATACCATTGTTCGTTCACTCACCGTAGCCCTTGGCGAAGGTGGCATGGTTGAACGCAAGGAATTAGTGAACCTCTATGACAAGCAAACAAAGGCTGGCGAATTCATTGCTGCTGATGGAACTGTTCGTCAAGCAGGAATTGTTGAAGGCGAAGGCACAGATTTCAAAATTTGAAATTCTGATTCAGTCCAATACGCCTTAACCTTCAAGGGGCCGGTGTGCTGTGGCTTGTCCATGGAAGACTGGAAGCAACTCATCGACCAAGCAATGCAAACCGAAACGAATGACACGATTGCGGCACACGCAACCTACGGTAAAGCCGTTCGTGCAGCCCTTGCACAATCGCAAATGTTGTTGGGCGACCTTGAAGCTGCCCAAATCATCGAATCAATTTATGGCGCCCTTGTTGCCTATTCTCAACAAGTCATGCTGAGAATGAAGGCTGAAGACCCAGAGATTGGCGGTGTTGACCACGCATTCCGTGCAGGACAAGCCTACGGTGTCTCATGCGTCCTCAACCATCTTATCGATCAATTGACTGATGTTGCAGGAATTACCGCTCTTGACGCTTTGGATGATTTCTCTGATACATTGCACGAAGAAATCATCATCCAAGGTCGAGCAGCAGGTCTCACTGTCGAATTACTCGATGCAAAGGGTGAGATACTCTACGAGTGAACCTTTTTGAAGAGATTTTGGCGAACACCACATTCACTTCGCATTTCGCGTGTTTCGGTGTACTGCGACGCGAATGAGCCGACCCCCGCGTCGGTGCATTGATAATGGGAGGGCCGGTCGGCGAATTGCTTCAAAGCATCGAGGGAGTCAAATGAGCAATCCTACACGTAAGACAAACGCACGATTGGTTGATGTCATCAACCAGTTGAAAGCCCAGTCTCGCGACACCGGAGCCGCTGTTTGGCGAGATGTGGCCATGCGCCTCTCTAAGAGTCGCAAGAATTGGGCACAGCCAAACTTGAGCCGCGTAAGTCGCTACGCCCCCGAGGGTGCAACAATCCTCGTTCCAGGCAAGCTTCTTGGCTCAGGTGAGCTGTCTGCAAACCACACCATCGCCGCCTACAGTGTTAGCAACGGTGCACGTGAGAAGATAGAAGCCGCTGGTGGTCGAGTTATGACCTACGGCGAGCTGATGAACGAAAACCCATCTGGAACGGGGGTTGTTATCCTTGGATGAAACAACCTATGTTTTCGACGCTGAGGGCTTAATCCTCGGCCGTCTAGCATCCGCTTCGGCAGATATTCTGTTGAAAGCAGCCCGTGAACACCGAGATGACAAGGTCATTATCGTCAATGCTGAAAAAGCAATTGTCAGTGGCCGTCCACGTTCAGTCCTCAACACATATCATGCAAAGTATGAGTTGAATCACGCCCGTAAAGGTCCGTTTTTCCCTCGTATGCCCGACATGATCCTCAAGCGAGCAGTTCGAGGAATGTTGCCTTATCAAAAGAAGAGCAGCGGTCGCCGTGCATTGCGTAATTTACGTGTTGAAATTGGCTGTCCTGCACATTTGTCTGGAGATCTTCCAGAAGGGCATGAGAATGGTGATGACTCGAAGTTCCGCAAGGCACTTCCAGAGCGATTCATCACTCTTGGGGATATCAGCGCCGACCTTGGCGCTCCATCCCACCGTTGGACCGGAGGTGAGCAATGATGGCTCGTAAAAAGCAAAAGTCAGTACAATCATCTGGTAAGCGAAAAACAGCAGTTGCCCGCGCATCAGTCAAAGCAGGCAAAGGCCGAGTTCGTGTCAACAGTGAGCCAATCGAAATCTTGCAACCATCCCTTGCTCGTCGCAAGTCAATGGAACCATTGGTCATTGCAGATGCAATGAACCGATTGAGCAAGGTTGACATTAATATCACCACCTTGGGTGGAGGAATAATGGGCCAAACCGATGCCATCCGCACTGCAATCGCACGTGGACTTGTCCACTACAACGGTGGAGCAGAAGGCATTGACGAAGAACTTCGAGATGAATACCTTCGCTTCGACCGTAGCCTTTTGGTTAACGACCCTCGACGCAAGGAAGCAAAGCACCAACTTGGACGTGGTGCTCGTCGCAAGAAGCAAAAGTCCTATCGATGAGGTGAGATGATGATTATACCAATACGATGTTTTAGTTGTGGGGGCGTTATTGCTCACAAGTGGGAAGAATTCAGTGAATTGAAAGCAGCAGGTGTCGAAGTTGCAGATGCACTCGACCAGGTCGGTTTGACACGATACTGTTGCCGCCGAATGTATGTTGGTCACATTGACCTCATTCACGAAGCAGCCCCATTCAGCACATCCATTCAATGAGACTACCAATCTGGGCCCGTGGGTTAGCTTGGCCTATACTTGGCGGCTGGGGGCCGTCAGACCCCAGTTCAAATCTGGGCGGGCCCACTCACTTACCATGTCTGTGGTAAAGCACAAGAAACCTAATATTTTGAGTCCGGAAACCTTTGGTTTGATATGGGGCTTTGAAAAGTAGGTACCATGCGAACCGTTCGGGCACTATGTTTGGCCACCCTCCTTCTGTTAACTCCATTGTCACTATTGGCAACTCCAGCCACAGCCGTAGACACTTCTGTAAATGTTGATACGACGTGGTCTGGGGCCATTGTGCTCACCGGAAACGTCACTGTGATGAACGGTTCAACACTTACTCTTTCACCGGGAACGACTGTTGATGGCGGGGACGGTTATTGGATTCGAGTCGAAGGCACTCTCTCAGCCTCACATAGTGATTTTTTCTCATCCCAAGTTCCACTTACAAGTGGCTCCCATGGTGCTGGTTTGTGGACTGGAATTTATGTTACCAATAAAGGCCATGCAGTCTTAAGCGAAGTCACCATAGAAAACGCAAAAACAGGCATCAAAGTAGAAGGAAATCTGTCTGCAAATAAAGTAACAATCAAAGATTCGTACATTGGAATCAATGTCATCGGTTCAGCAGACATCACTTCCCTTACAGCACAACATATCGATTACGAAGTCCTGCGTAACTCAGGCTTCTTGAATCTATCTTCAGGCACATTCACTGACATTGCAGGTGGGCTTTGGTCAACAGGCATTAGTACAGTTGACACATTGGCCATTTCACAAGCAGGAACAGGTTTGCGTTCTACCAGTGGTACACTTTCTGCGACAGGCATTGGTTTCTTTGATACAACCGTAGCTATCGCTAGTCAACAAGGTGCTTCTACGACAGTTGATAGCATCACTGCAAACAATGTAGCCCTCTTGATTGATGCAGCAGATAGTGATGATTTGACAATATCCTCTGCTGCAGTTTCAGGTCAACGCCTCCTCCTTGCAAACGGTGCAAGCACCTTCTCAATCGACGATGTTGAATTTGAAGGACGCCTCTCTCAATCGCTTGCAGTAGTCGACCAGAGATGCACCGGCACCTGCTCTTGGAGCAACATTGACATATCCAATGCCACAAATGGTTTCTTCCTTTCCGGACAAGGCAATCATTCGATTTCCAACCTCGATCTTTCAGTCGTGGAACGAGGGATAGAAGGCACCGGTGATGGCCACATCATCTTGGATATTGCCAACCTTACAGCCGGGACTAAAGGTATTGAAATGCGTGACCCAGATAGTACCTTCAATGAAGTAATAATTGAAATGACTTCGAGTGATTCAACCGCAATTGATATTCTTGATGGAAATCACCAGTGGTCTACGGTTTCAGCATCCAAAGCATACGTAGCCCAAGATACATCATCGGTTGGCCTTGCCGCTTGGTATACAGATATAGATGCAACATCGTTTTCATTGCTCAACTTTGGTAACGGAATTTTGGCAAACCATGCTGAGATTACTGGAAGTACTATTTCAGTTCAGGATGGAAAAGGAATAGGAATTGGTTTAGAACACAGTTCTCTTTCTACCGATTCCTTGAACACACGTGTTTATCCAGAAGGCGTTATTTTAGACAAAACATCCCATCTGCATATTTCTGATTGGACAGCAGCTACACACACAACCCCACTTTCCATCAGTACCTCTTCGAGCGCAACTATTCGAAACTTCCAACCACAAAACACCCAACAGTCTTCTTCGGATGCTCTTGGTGATGGGACACTAATCTATGGAGGCACAACAACCGCAATCATCGCAGTATCCTCTGCATCATATCTTGAAGAAACCCCAGTTACATTTACAGATTTAACTGGAAATCCAGTACAAGCCACTATCAATGTTCACGGCTTTTCTTTACAAAGTGATGTTAATGGAGGCGCAACACTCCCTCTACTCAGTAGTGGTTCATCAGTCGATGTCACGCTTGCAGGAGCAGGCGTACGTGTTGTACTCTTTGGTTCACAAATGGGCCAATCGGTTCAGGTCCCAGTAATTCCTCAAGGAGATTGGACCATTTCAACAGGTCAGTTTGTTTTCCTTGGGCCACGACCAGATGGATTGCCGCATACTATGACTGGCGACCTCACTATTTCGACAGGAGCCGGTTTGGAATTGTCTGAAACCACATTGTCCCTCCCTGCAAGTGGAGTAGTTGAAGTTGAAGGCTCTGGAGAATTAACCGGTAGTGGAGCAACCCTTGTTGCCAATAGCGTATCTCTTGGAATTGATTCTGTACTTACACAATCTGATGGTGGACAAGCAATGACTATCGATTCAAATATAACATGGGTTTGTCAATCCACCCGTAGTTCCTCCAACATCATCATTCTCGGTTCTTTGGTGCTTCAACCTGGCTGCACAGTAGAGATGCTAGAAGGCAATGTTGAAGGTACCGTCACTGCCCTTACCAGCGCGGAACTGACAATATTATCCTCGCTCCAACTCACAGTTCTCGATAAAGGTGAACCGGTAGAAGGCGCTTTGATAATGATTGACGGCGCTTCTACAACAACCGATTCAAATGGGGAAGTTTCAACCACCGCAACAGCCAGACATGTCGATGATAACTCGGAAACAATCGGGGGCACCAAAAACATCAACCTCCAAATTGGTTCATTCATGGATTTCGTCACTTGGGACTCCTCCTCGTCCTTTGAGCACACATTTATGGCCTCGGCCATCACACCAGGAACTCTTTCAAATTGGCTTGTTCTAGAAGCCCAATGGAGCCCATATTTCCTTGATGGCGACCTTGATGTTGAGGCGTTGGGGACACTCACTATCGACGATGGCGTATCACTCCGCATTTCAGAAGGAAGTAAAATCAGTGTCGATGGCCGAATAGATGCTGGAGCCGCAACCCTCTCTTCTACAGGTTCGGGTGCTCGCTGGGGCGGATTTGTCATGCAAGGCGCCGGTTCAACAATCGACTTATCACAGACGAATATTGTTGAAGCATCACCCGCTTTGAACGTTGAAAATCAAGGCACCTTTATCGGCGACGGCATCACTATGGCCCGCTCTTCTGGCGCCGACTCACTCATTCTCATCAACAGTAACAGCCAAGCGAATATTACACTCAAAAATTCACACATGTATGATGCAGGAAATGGCTGCATCAAGGCATTCCCTTCATCGAGTCATCTAATCCTTTCAGAAGTGACACTTGAATCGTGCAATGGTATCGGCGTATGGGCACGACAAATCGCCCTTGACTTTGATTCTTTGACTCTTGGCGAAAACATTTCAACAGGATTTGACTTTACTGCTGTAACAGGTGAATTAACCAATGTTGATGCTTCGATGTTTAACGGCGATGGCAACATTCTTGCTTTGGACTCTATCGATGGTGATTTCATCGTATCTCATTTGAACGGAACGGTTGGTTCTAGTGCAGGAATAACTGCGGCAAACAGCCGTAATATTCAGATGAGTCACATTCAACTGACCGGCTCCCCCGGTCTTGATTTTGACAACTCAGCAGGAAATATTCACGATGTTATTTTGAACGGTCTTGGCTCAGGAACTGCTTTCATAAGTCACCACGGTCGTTCTTCAGATTCACTCATCATCGAAGACATGATTGCCTTTTCATATTCTGTCGGTATTGATTTGCATACCGATGAAGGCGACGACGCCACCGCCCCACTTATCGTTCGAGGCCCAGATATTATCTGTTCCACGGTGCTTTCCTCGGAAAACTATCCAGCGCGAATCGAAGGCGGGGTTACACACGGTACAATCTCCGCCTCAGGCACTATCCCAATCGACCTCATTGATACCTCTACTCTTAATCCCTCAATGTTCGATGGTGCTGAATTACGAACTTGGAAGACATTCACACTCGATGCAACATTGAACGGGGCGCCCCAAGATGTGGAATTTTCCATTCATACTATCGGACTCAGCCCCGAGTATACTGCTTCCGCATCTGGAAATTCGTTATTAGTTGAAATTCCAGTATCACATGCCAGCAATGGAACAAGCAGTGAATTGGTTTCTTTCAATATCACTACACAAGCCAGTGGCTTGCCAAACACAATCCATACCACAACATATTCGGAGTCAATATCTCAATATATCGAAATAATTCTGCTATCAAACAACCCCCCGACCATTGAAATAACCGAGCCCTATTCTGGCGAGCGGGTTATGGAATCGGTGCATTTGCTTGCATCGGTTGATATTTCAGATGATTTGGATTCAATAGAGGACTTAGTATTGGTTTGGATTATTTCAGATTCAGCAGGAGTTGAAGTCATGAGGGGTCCAAATGAGTTACAATACAACATTACGGATTTACAGTACGGATTGTATGTTCTCGAAGTTCAGGTGACTGACACATTGGGTGCAACTTCAAGCGCAGCAGTCGATTTCGAAGTTACTGAACTCGACAGTGATGGAGATTGGACAAATACCTGCGTTTTTACCATAGATACTGGTGTTTGGTTCGACCCAACGAATGGTTATTCTTGTGGACCAGATAGTGAAGATACCGATGACGATAATGACGGCCACCCAGATACCCGCGATGCTTACTCGGTTGACCCATGCGCATGGCTCGATACCGACAACGATGGCCTACCAGACACAGTAGATTGCCCAGAAGGAAAAACGACTTACCTTGTCGCAGACCAAGACGATGATGGAGACGGTGTTCTTGATATTTTAGAGGGAGAAACCACTACAGAGAGTGGCGATTTCTCAACCAGCACATTACTACTAATTGTTTTGATTCTTGGAGGCCTTATTTTATTCGTGATGCGGATGAAGCAGGGCGGAGGAGAACTCGGTTCGATTGATGAACGTCATCTATGAGGTGAGGAAATGGCAGAAGATTTGCTTTTGTCTGCAAATACCATTGCCGCAATTGCGGTTTCGATTCTCGGATTAATTGTTGCTTGGGATGCTTTTTGGCTGACCCGCCAGAGAACCGACATTCCTAATTTAGGTGAATTGAACAACGGTGGCTTTGCTTGGAAGAGTGAAGGAGCACAAGAAGTGATTAGGCAATGGGGCAATCTTGCCTCAATGGCTGCCATGATCGCTCTTCCTTGGGCACTCATTGGAGCTTCAAATACCAGTTATTGGTACGCTATTGCCTGGGATGCCTTGTTGTCACTACACATTATTTCGTTACTCATCCCAAAACGCTACGCCATCACTAGAACGCATTTATTTGCAGATGGCCAGAGATATGATTGGAATCGCTTACGCCTTGCCCACCGCCAACCTGCTCGCCGAATCATGTTGCTACGGAAAGGATGGGGCGTTTTCGGCCCTTTGCCTTTGGGCGGTGAACAAAATGACTTGTCAAAAGCCCGTTCATGTATCGATTTAGCACTCGATTCTGAAAAATCCTGGGAACTATTTTCACCTCACGCCTTAGAACAAGAGTAGCGTTATTCTCAATAAGCGCCTATACTTGGGCAAGGCATGGAATGGACGAGAAGCGGCGAAGATTTGTTTGTACGTATTGATCCGAATGAAGAAATACATTCGACAATACAATCGCTTGCTGATGAAATCGGATTCGGTGCAGCAGCAATTACCAGCGGGATAGGAAGGACCCGAGACAACAAATATGGTTACATGAACGAAGAAGGAATCTATCAGCATCGAGCCCTTGCCTTGCCTTCGGAATTAGTTAGTTTGTCGGGAAATATCGCAAGAACCCAAGAGGGGAAGGCATTCACTCACATTCATTGCTGTTGGTCGGACGATGACAATAATGTTCATGCAGGTCACTTGTTTGAAGCAACGGTACACGTTGTAGCAGAACTGCATATACGAATTCTCTCTCAAGCGATTATGACGCGTTG
>JABJFI010000114.1 GCA_018662825.1 Methanobacteriota archaeon
AGCATCACATGTATGTTATCACACACCATATGAGTAACCCTTCGGTATCTAATTCATGCCAATTCGGCTTCCACAGAAAACCGCCTCCTCAGGGACGGTTCTCCTCTGCCCTTCCCCCGGCACATGGCATGCTAGGGTGCTTAAGCATCCCCCCGACTTACCACCTCTATATCAACGAATCGGTTCGGGCCTAGGAAAATCTGTTTGAAATATTGCTGGAGAAAGGCGTCATTGCTCTCCATTCTAACACTCAAAATATTTCTTAATCTCATGCTAAAATTGGGCAATAATTTTTAGCCGATTTTCTCTTAAAATGAGTTGGATTTCAACCCCAAAAAACTTCAAAATCTCAACAGTCAATATGTCAATTTTGACAGGTTTGACCGGATTGTTTCATCCTGAGGGACAAGATTGAGTACCTTCAGAGCCTGCCCACTTTCTCCAAGACTGACTAAAGATGCAGCCTCTAAATTTCCACTTTCAGATGTCTTTGAATGGCTTTTCTCAAACATATTGATAAGTGTTAGGGCCTTCTCTGCACGCCCACTTACAAGTAATGCATGAGATAAGTTTAGCAATATTGTTGGGTTGGTCGGGGCAGTTTTTGCCGCCTCTCGAAGAGCGAGAATAGACGATTCGAATTGTGTAGAAGCAAGTTGCTGCATTTCAAGATCTGAACTCTTTGCCATTACTAAAGCACGTTGAAGCAGAGCCAGGCCATAATTGTTGAACACTGCGGAATCACCAGGCATTTTAGCTGCCATTTTTTGGAAGGCTATCGCAGCCTGGGCCCAAGACTCTTGTCCGATGGCATAGAATCCCTCGGCCAATGTATCTTCTAATTCAGGAAGGCCATCCAACTGTACTCCCATTGCCTTTGCAGGATGAAGGTCAAGTGAAATAACTCCAGAATCAGGATGTAAATCATCACTGCTTGTGGTGTGGATATATTGTTCATGATGTTGTTCAGTATCATGGACAACTTCGACCACTTGGTCGTCCATCGCATAAATTTGATTCATATCAACGGGTGAGGCATCAATCCGCCACATTTCGGGAGCCTCTTCAAATGATGAATTTGTCTCCTCGGGTTCAACAACCGCAGTAATTGGTACAACCTCTACTGCAGATACCCTCATGGGTTCAGGTTCTACGATTGTTGGTACTGGTTGAGGTTCAACAACAACTTCTGGAAGAGTAACCATCACTGGTGCTTCTTCAACTACTGGGGGTTCAATAGTGAGTTGTGCCGGAATCGATTGCAGTTTGACGTCCGGTGCTGTTTGAACTACTTCGGCCGGTTCTAGTGCTACTTGCGAACCCCTTGATTCAATTGGGAGCGAATGTTCACTAATGAGTGGCAAGGCATCTTCGGTTTCATCAAATGGCATTCCACCTGCATAACTTCCCACACCAAAGGGGAGGCGGGAAATATGTGTGTTCGACTCCCCTGAGAAACCAAAGGGCAAAGATTCACCAGGAGAATTTGGTGTTTCATCTTCCGACTCATCAGGCGCTTCAATCCCTTCGAGTTCGTACCATGAAGCAACAGCCTCATCGAGCCCTGGAACTTCACTTGGCAGCATCGTGGTATCGCCATCTTCCATAGTCAAATCGACGAGAAGTAGGCTTCCACACGCTGGGCATGCAGAACCTCCAAGCGAGAGCAATCCACATATTTTGCATTCAAACATATGACTCCCTCTAAGTACACCATGAGCATTCAACACTTCAATTCAACGGACAGATGAATCGAATCATTCCTCACTGTCGCTGGATATTGGTAATCGAGCGGTCATCTTTTCAACGAGTATTTCGACGATTTCCTTCAATTCCTCGCTGTCATCATCAACGAGCGATTCAGCAAAATTCTTTCCCTTGGCACGACCCCGTGCTGCTTGGAAAATTATTCCAAAGAGGGTGATCCCCATGAGAACTATTTTCCAAACCAAACCGCCACCATCAGCACCAACAACATAGACTAGCATCATGTAAAGTGAAACAATTGCCGTTGAAATGAGCATCACTGGGAATCCTGCCTTGAAAAACTCATTGAAGGAGATTGGATAACCCGCCTCTTCTGACATACCTGCAGTAACAACATTGGCAGAGGCACCGATCAGAGTTCCATTTCCACCCAAACATGCACCAAAAGCCAGAGCCCAAATAAGTGGGCCTAATTCGATCGACAGATTTTCGGATATTTGTAAAATGATAGGAATCATGGTTGCAGTATATGGAATATTGTCAATGAATGCTGAAGCAATTGCTGAAACCCACAGGACGATGAGAATTGCAGCAGCAAGCCGTATTACAGCCCCATCTCCGTCCGCAGAACCGAAGTAAGAGATTGCAGATTCTACATATGTCCCTATGTATTCGATAACGCCGAGGTATTGCAATGAATGTACCAGCACAAACAGACCAGCAAAGAACAACAGTGTTGCCCATTCAACCTTTTCCAAAGGCTCTTCTAACTCGTGCCTGTCTGTCGCCAGCAACATCATTAATGCACCGACTAAAGCGATCCAAGAAACAGCAATATGGGTGATTGGGTGAAGGAAGAAATTCAATATGACCAAGATTAAAATTGTACCACTGACTTTGAGCATGCCCATGTCTTTTATTCCGTATTTTGACTCGAGTTCGTTCACATCACGAATTCTTTCGCCTGAAAATTCCTCAGAGTACATCCATTTTATGAACATAAAGGATGGAACAATCGTCATTAGTATACCTGGGGCCATTTCAAAAATGAAATCGTTGAAGGTTACACCACTTTCAGCTAAATGTGCATAAACACCACCTTTAGCCGAAGCAATTGCACCCGGTGATAAGGCAGAACCGATCATGATGTTTGGTGGGTCTCCAATCATGGTTGCTGCTCCACCAAGATTCGAGAATAGAACTTCAGAAATGAGAATCGGAATCGGTTTCAAATCCAATACCTTTGCTAATTGAATCGTCACTGGCGTCAGCAATAACATCGTCGTAACATTATCCAAAAAAGCGGAAAGAACAGCAGTAACACTGCATAAAATTACTACAAGTGTCCATACCGAACCCCCGCTTTTTTTGTATGCCTGAACAGCAAACCATTCAAAGACACCTGTATGGGATATTATCCCAACCATAACCATCATTCCTAAGAGTAAGCCGATTGTCTCCCAATCTATCATCGTCGTGACTGCTTTGAGACTAAGGGTTGGTTCAACTGTGTAGTAATTCAGTGCCAAAACCGCGAGAATACCACCTATTGAAGCAGCAAGTGTCCTGTGGACAACTTCGGTGATAATCAATGCATAAACACCGAGCAAAATTGCTAATCCAACCCAAACTGCCTGGGACCCCTTCCCTTCAATTAAATGCAATTCAAGGTGAACATCAGTCCCTCCACCTTCAGCTAGGGTATTGGTTGCAAAAATCATTGACCCTGCAAATATAAGGAGGCCTAGAGCAACATATTGTGACCTTTGACGCCGATGAAGAGTAAACAATGCCCTACCCCTCATGGGCTTGCTATCAAAAGTCATCATTTGACTATTTCCTAATAATTTCTTGATTAGCGCCAAAGAACGCCAACATTGCCGCGAGCCAGAACAAGAATAGAATTCGTCTGTTCGGCCAAGTGAGACCAAACATTTGCGATATCCTTTCTTTCAAATACGCCTCGATTTATTTTGATTTTTACTATACTTCGCTTTTGCAATTGAGCATCGATTTCAGAAATTAGAGTTTCTGTTATTCCAGATTTCCCAACACGGATACTTACTTGAAATTCGCGGGACATAGCCTCTCGACGAATAGATTCTGGAATGTCTTTAACCATGATTCTCAACCACCCGAGCCAGCACTTGTTCATGTAGGTGACCGTTGTTCAATCTAGGAACTACATTAATTCTACCGGCGGTGATGTTTAGGGCCGCCACCGTATCTTCGGATACTCGAACACTCTAAGCAAGTGACAACACGTTGACCCGCTAAAATTCGGACACGAACATTTTCGCCATATCTATACGGTACAAGACAACGGCGACAAAATAAATGTCGGGCTTTCGATGGAATTGGAAGGCGATGGCGTTGAGATATTTTTACTAAATGTTGCGCACTAGAACGAACTATCTTTTCATCGAATTGTGAAGGGTTTTCGAGTATATTGATTAGTCGCATCTGGCTTGAACGGGCAATTTCACGTCGGTCGATTTTACCCCCACTACGACGTTTATTTCGAGAACTCAAACCCTCACCTCATTTTTTTAATGCTAGGAGAATGTCTCCTGTGATTTCATCTATTGCTCTGTCACCATTTACTGCATGGAAGATACCTTTAGAACGGTACCATTCTGCTAATGGAGAGGTTTGTTCATGGTAGGCACCAAGACGTGAATTGACTGTTGTTTCGTTATCGTCAGCCCGCCTTTTCTCTTGCCAGTTGCCGCAACTGCATCCTTCACTTGCAACTGGATTGAATGTATCGTGATAAACACTACCGCAACCTCCACATGAGTATCGGCCACAGATTCGCTCGACGATTCTCTCATCGGGAACTTCAATGGCAATTACATGAGTGACCGAGGTTATTTCAGCTAAGGCTACAGCCTGTGGAATTGTTCTAGGGAAGCCATCAAACATAACGCCATTATTTGCATCAGGCTTTTGGATACGGTCCTTGATCAAATCAATGATTACAGTATCTGGGACTAATTGTCCAGATTCCATGTAGCCCTTCGCCACCATGCCAGTTTCTGTTCCTGCTTTGACTGCAGCACGTAACATGTCCCCTGTAGAAACTTGAGGTAGCCCTGTTTCTACCATGATTCGTTCTGCTTGAGTGCCTTTTCCAGCACCAGGTGGGCCAAACAATACAATACTGCTCATAACACGCCCTAGTGGTGCATCATATTAGAGATACGCCTCGTAAGGTTACTGCCGGTCGAGCCATTGTTGGCCATAATGCTGCCATTGTTCCATTGTCCAGCCATCGGGTAATCCAGATGCTGGTAGGGGAGGGCCGAGGTTGGTTACTGGCTCAGGCATAGGCAAAGGCATAGGCATCGGTTGCGGAACTGGGAGTGTTGGCATAGGTTGTGAAACTGGGAGTGTTGGTAGGGCCTTCGGCGGCATTCCTGCAGGAGGTAACCCTTGCGGAATTGGTAGTGGTTTTCTAGATGCTCCACCCGGTGGAAGTCCTGAAGGTACAGTTGCTGGAGCAGTTAGCAACGGCATTTGCAACGATTGAGCAAGAGCCGCTGCTATCTCGTCAGACGATACTTCACCACTCGCGATTTCATCAGCAGCATGCCCAATATCCAGCGCATCATCCCTTCTAGTACCAAGGTGATCTGGATTAACAAAGGCATCGGGTGCCACTAGTTCCTCTCCAGAATCTGTCAATTCGCCACTCTTTTTCATACGTAGGGAAAGCACAATAACACCAAAGATAACAACAAATACCAATGGCAATGAAAGATACAGTGGTAGGGTACTGAACAATCCCTTTGTACCAGCCGCAGAATCTACCGATGATTCGATGGATAATGTTCCGTAAACGGACTCACCAGAATTCAAAGTAATAGTAGTCGTGACTTTTCCTTTTTGTGCGTTTTCACTCGGTGTAAGTTCTACAAGAAGAACGATTTCCTCACCAATTGCAATTGATTCGACACTGTTCGGGGTGCAAGAAACTGACCAAGCATCCGATACATTGCCGTCAGCATTCAATACAGTACTGAGAACATCCCCTGTTAATGGTATATTACCATCATTTCGAATGACAATTTTTTGGCTTACTGTTTCTTCTCGGGAAACAAGAATAAACGGCGTAATACTGGCATCTTCAACCGTTATATTTGCAAACGATGAGGCTAGAACCGAGACCTCAACGGTCACTGAATTTTGAATCAAACGCCCATCGTTATATCCCGATACAGTAACTACTAATTCGAAAGCCTTAGAGGTTGCAGGTTCATTCGGTGGGGGGATGAATCCTAGACGAACAGTTCGCTCCTCTCTTGGCTCAATATAGGGACTTGGGTTGGCAAAACCGATTGTCCATCCATCGGGTGCAAGTCCATTGCTCCAATTAAGCGTCAGCGGAGCATTACCTGTATTTGTAATATTAAATTCTCCAAATGAAAAGTCCGAGGAAATTACGGTCTCAATAACTCCAGTTTCAGGGCCTATTAATTCCATTGAAAGATCGTCTCTCACCTTCAATATTGTTGTATTTGAAACAAAATGTTGAGCGTCAAGCTCAGTCCGAATAACGAAATTATTCGTCTCACCTTCCTCAGCAACTGGTGGAACTCCCAAGATAAAATTGACTGTAGTAACTTCGCCGCCAGCAAGAGAAAGGGAAATTTGTCGGCTGTCAAGTTGTTCTTGATACATGACTTGAATCGGCCAAAGTGGGTTAGAAGGTTGTATACTAACATCCAAATCGATAGCAGTGTTACCGGTGTTTTCAATAGTTAAATTGAGTGAAACTTGTTCACCGGTATCAACCATTACATTGCGGGTGATTGCTGAAGGGCCAATTGCTCCGAGGTCATCATATAAATCACCCTCAAATGATTCCTGTGGAAGTACCAATACATCAACGGATTGAGTGAAATTCATTTCAGCATCATTATGGGAATTTACCCAACAGGTTACTGTATCGGTCGAACCAGATGCTGGCATACCATTGGATACTGGTGGAACAAAGATTCGGATGTACATTGGAAGAGATTCTTTGATGTTCAATGGTTCAAATTCAAGTGTAGAGGAATTCGAAGAGCCAAGCATTACTTGCCATCGATTTTCCGAGGTGCAAGATACAACATAGTTACCCGGAGTATTACCGATATTCATTACAGAGATGACGAAACCTGTTGAGTCGCCAGGAGATGCGGATAGACCGCTAATTCCTGCTGCACCGATGTTTACTGCATTCACTTCTGGAACGGTGATAGTGACCCTTTGTGTATGAGATACTGTAGGCTGTGCCTGATATCGAGCAATAATATCAACAACAAAAGTTCCTGCTCGAGCATAGCGAGGTGAAGATGGATCAGTCAAGTCTGCGTATTCATTTTCCAGATGGACCGTGAGCATCTGAAAATCTCCCGCCTCGCCTAGTCCTTCTACGACATATGGGCCATCCTCAGAAACTGACTTGGTCCAATAATCCTCAGGAGCGAGTAAGAAATCGGGTCTCCCTGGTTGCGGCATTTGTACATTAGTCACCGAAAGAGTAACTGCTTTTTGCCCAGTACCTTCATGAAGAATGTGGATTGGAATATCTATACCTGTGTCATTGAGTACATCAAAGACCTTTATTGCTGAAGCTGCCCGTTCTTCGGGCGTCGTTGGAACGTTGCCCGAGTCATCTAAAGCAACAACTCTTACACCTAGGGCTGTGACCTCTATGTCTTGGGTCCAAATGTTATTGTTCACACCATTGACGCCGTCGTTCATCTCAGAAACTTGATTGAGCGTGTCGATACTCAGTCGCATTGAATGAGTACCCGTTAAAGTAAATTGATGCTGGAGCAAGAATGAATCAATGACTCCAGGCCCAAGTCCTGGCCTGTCAGCATCAAACAATGTTTGGTTCGTGGTAAGGTCTTCAAGAGTCACATGGAAGGTGCCTGAGGACAATGTGCCTTGATTAATCCAGCCTAACTGCAAGGTAATCAAATCATTTTTGAGAGGTTCTTGAGATGAAGGGACGAGGCTTCCATTATAGGTTGCTAAATCAGATTGTGGGTTTGCTGTGGCATCAGCAACTAGTACAAGTCCGAAGGTTTGTGTCGTGCCGCCCCGATGAACCACTTTGACCTGCCATTGCCCAGACGCTGTAAGAACTCCGGGTGCGACTTTGATACGCTCAACATTGTTGATGGAATCAGCAACGCCTCCGGTTGTAGAAAAGCCTGAAATGAAATCATTGCCAAGCCATTCGTTTCCTGAAGGGTCAACAAGAATCAAGTCCAGGTCATTCACTAAGCGGGAATTAGATTGACCTGCGTTTGCACTTCCTTCCTCATCCGACCATGTTAGCGTCATATCAATCCCATGGCTAGGGTCAAGGGTAAATGCATAGAGTAATCCAAAACCTGCATTCAATTGTTTATTGTGATCGATGAATGTGTTTAGGGGCGTTACACCATTCATTGGCAAAACTGTTCTTTCCAGGTTAATTTGACCCCATCCTTCGAGAGAATTCGGGATGTCTGGTGTTCCCAAATCAGTTGCTCCATTGATGACAACTGCTTTGATCAAAGCAGCAGAAGGTGAGTTTATTGCCATTTCTTCACGCAAGAATTCACGAACAAGTGCCGTTGCACCACCAGCAATCCCAGTAGCATGAGATGAACCAGATAGCGACATGTAAAGGCTACTTCCATCAGAATGTGTACCAGTGCCACATCCAAATCCAGCCGGAGATTTTGCTTCTTCAGCAAGTCCTGAGCAAATGTCCATCCCAGGTGCTACAATGTCAGGCTTGATTCTACCATCAAGGCTTGGCCCTTGGCTCGAAGTATTGGAAACACTACCGGCTAATACACCGGTGTGAGTTGTTCCAACTGCGAGTACATTTTTGGCAGTGGCGGGAGCAGAAACTTGTGATGAACCATGACTTCCTCGGTCACCAACAGAAAACAAAGGTAATACAGTATTTTTGTCACTCACAAGCAAATCAACGGAGCGTGAATCAGCAGTATAATGTCCAAAATTACCATTCGAACCCCAAGCATTGATTGCGATACGTGCAGTTTTCTGTTCTGCATCATTGAGTAAATCATAAATTGAACCAAGACGCCCAAATACTCCAGTTGGGTCATGCTCAAGGGCATACATGACTAGATTGGCATTTGGAGCAACGCCTCGTGCCGCTGAATCGCCAGAACCATCACCAAGAGCTGAAAGCACCACGTGTGTCCCATGCCCAGTATTAGTATCGGAAGGCGAGGGGTCAAGTCCGAATTGTGTGTAAACACCTGCAACACGACCTACAATATCGGGATGGTCTTGGTCTAAACCTGTATCTGTGACGGCTATTGTTTCACCCGAACCGTCAAGAGTAAAGGATGCATTTGTAGCGACGCTGTTCACCCCGACAATTGCACCGGCAACTGCATTGTGTAAAATCAGGCCCGTCGTTGGTTCAGTCCAAATAATTCGACCATCACGCATGATATTGTTAAGGAGAAGTGATTGAAATTGAGTGTCAAAGTGAACTTCACATAAGCCAACACCACACCATGCCTCATTTGCACCCATTTTAACTAAATCAAGACTGAGTGTGTCAAAACCTCCGGCAGCAAGGTCCGATGAAGGAACAAGTGCCAAATGGGTCACGGATGAAGGTTGGAGAAGCGAGGAATGCACTCGCCACCCAGGGTGTTGAACACCAGCCCAACGAATTCGCTCATCACTTTGCAACGATTCAAGAGTAACAAGAGGTGGCGCTGGTAGGCGAACAAGCCAACCTTCATCGGCAATATAATCCAAAGGAGTAATAGAATAATCCTTCACCAATTGTTCAAGAATTATTCCATCATGCTGATGTAATTGGAGCATTGCAAGAGCGGTTTGAGTCGGGTCATTGAGGTCTGTGAAAAATGAATCCAACATTGGCCCATCAGATACCAGTGGGTCAAATTCGCCCGATTGAAGTCTAATAATTCCACTAGAGGGACGTAATTCAATATCAACCATGGGAATAGGTTCCGCTATATTCCAAAGACTGGATGCAAGTTCAAGACGTTCTGATTGAGAAGTCTTGTTTGGTTCATCAAGTTGTGAATCATAATCTGTAATTGGGTCAGACTGGAGAACTGGACTAAGTGATGTCAAAAGTAGCAAGAAGAGCATCAAAACCGGGCTTCTTATGTCTTGCATGGTTTGTCGTAATCTCTTACCCTTTTCAAAACGCCCCTTGGATGTGCCCCTATGGGGCACACAAATCAAAGATTATTGTACTTGGAAATAGCAGCATCAGTTTTGTTTACCGAGGCCATCCAATCCTCTTCAATTCCCATTAAGGCACGTATGGCATCTACATTCTCAGGAATGACATCGGATTCTTGATGAATCGCTTGAAAATAATACAAAGTATTACCCTCGAGTTTGACACCATCTTTCCAAATGAAAATCTCATGTAAATCGCCCCATTTTCGACCTATATCACGTGCGAATTCCATCACTTCCGCTGTTGTGGTAATTCCTGTTTCTGCACCACTCATTAAGACCAAACGAGGATTGTTTGACCACATCTCGATAATTGATTCAGTCGTCAAACCATGGCCCTCTGGCAAAGTCGCAGTGATGACATGAACATGCATAATCGTCGTTGGAACTGCAACTGCCATTGAGTTGATTTGAATTTCTGGCTTGACAGTCATGACATCAGGGCCATGGTGAGATGGTACTTTGAGAACAGGCTTGATGGCGTTGATCGGACCTTTGCTTGAGTCTCCAGGATCTGCTGCTCTGCGAATCATTGTGCACTCAACTTTGAGGTCACCGCAGTGCTCGTACAAAGGTACCAATGTTCGGGAAAGTCCTGTTGTATTACATGACACTACGCGAGTTCCTTGAACATTCAAATTTTCCTTGTGATTTGCCGATGAGGTATAGGACATACCGGTCATAGCATGCTTCTCTCCACCTTGAAAAATCCATTTTATTCCTGCTTGCTCGTAAGTTTCCTTGTTTGCAGCACCAACTTTTCCAGGTGAACAGTCGACGACAACATCTGCAATCTTTAGTAAGTCTGCCAATCCACCATGACAGGTGTATCCCGCATCTGCAAAGGAAGCAATTCGTTCAGCGTCATCAAATGTGCAATAAAGTGGGTAGCCTTTACGAACAGCCAAATCACAACCAAACGCTGGGCGTGTTTTGGTAACTCCAACAATTTCCATATCGTCTTGGGCGTCTACTGCATCTGCAACTCGCTTTCCGATTGTACCGTATCCGTTAATCGCCACCTTGATTGTCATGGTTCTCAATATACCTGCCTTTGAAGACCCTCTATTAACACATCGTTGCAGTTGAAAAAAAATTATGGCGATTTTAACTCTCAAGAGAAACCCCAAGAATTCTACATTTGACACGGGAGGCTATTTGGATATGAAGCAACAGCCGAGCATCATGGCCGAACCTCGAGAGGTTGTTGAACGCTCTTTCAATATCAACAAGAAACTCGGCCCGAGATTGATTGAAGCCGCCAAACAGGATGCAATTCTTCGTATTGGCTGGACAAGTGCAGGCGACCCTGTTCCTAAAAACGGTGAACTTGGACTTTGCCCTAACCTGCCTGCTGGCTCAAGAATGCGTGCCCTTGGACTTCTTGGCTCATGGGTCGCTGCTTTTGGTGGCGGTGGAAACTTCACAATTCAAGGCGATGTAGGTTCCTTCCTCGGGGCTGGTAATCGTGGTAACACAATTGTGTGTGAACAAATCGCTGGGAATTTCGCCGGCTATGCAATGCGTAGCGGTAAAATTAGTATCATGGATGGCGCTGGTAATGATGCTGGTGCAATGATGAATGGCGGCCTTCTACTGATTCGTGGCTCAGTTGGTGAACGCGTTGGCGGCGGGATGAAAGATGGAATAATTGTGGTCCATGGCGACGTTGGATTAGACCCCGGCGCTGGCATGGTAGGTGGAAAAATTATCATCAATGGACGATATCCAAGTCGGTTGCCATCTGGCGTAGAACAAAGACTTCTCACTGCTGCTGAAGTGAAGTCTATTAATTCTCAACTCGATAACGAAGGAATGGAAATCCCAAAGGATGCTGCGTGTCTAGTGCCTTCAGAATGTCTCCGTGTTGAGGCAACTGAAATTCCAGTTTCTTCGTCAGATTTGTCGAGTATTGGTTTGGTTGCCGGAGATTTGCATCATATTGCACCTTACCAAAGTTGTGATACTGCGGTTTTGGTCCCTGAAAATGATGATGCCAACAATCCAATCGCATTCCCTATACCTCTTCTTCCTATCATCTCGAGTGGTGAATTTCTTCAACCTACTAATGAAATGGACCACATTGCCATACAAGTATTGGCAAAACAACCGTTCATCACCCGAGAGCAACCTCGCCTTGTTGATTTTTCACTTATCGACACATCCAATTTAGCAGATGCCCCTGAACTTTTAGAAAACAGCAGCGGAATGGTTGTTGACCTCGATGACCTACCCGCAATGAATTCGGAAGAAATTGATGGATTTATCGTTGCCACTCGAACACTACTTGGAATGGAAAAGCCGATTTCATTTCTCAATTCTATATCTCGGGTTGAATCACTACATGTTCGCTCATCACACCATAATGTCGATTTGGCAATCAGCCGTATTGAAGACGGGTCTGGCATCGCTGAGGCTGCTGCACTCCCGATGATTGGTCGTTCAACAAAGTCGCATTTATCGGACACTGCGACACAAACTGGGATGCTTCTTGGACTCTCAGCTAGTGGGCAGGATTTAGCAATCCTACGAGCTTCAGGCATAGACCTCATTTGCTGTGAAGTTCCAATGCAAGACGCACAGGATTTAGCACACTGGCTCCACAGTGTTTCAAATGAATTGACGGCAATTCTTAGAAGACTTGGTTTAGATTCAATTGAACATCTCAAGCGCCAACATTTGCGGGCACTTGACTATGAAACCGCTTCCATCAGTGGATTACGTCTCGTTGGGTATGACCGCCCATTGCCACACTGGTTCTCACGCTGAGGTGAAATAATGCCAACAATTTCCATTGAACAAAAATTATTGAGCCAACTTCTGGCCCGCCATGGATTGCAGCATGATGTTGAACAAATGGCATCTCAATTGCCCCTTCTAGGAACTGACATCGATACATGTGATGATAGCACACTTGACATCGAAATTTTCCCCGACCGTCCTGACCTTTTGTCAGGAGAAACGCTAGCTAAAGCGATTCGCCCCTTTTTGCATGGTGCCAAGAGTGAACCTAGTTTAGATGTGAAAAAAGGTTCAATCAAAATGGTAGTGGATTCAGCATTGAAAAATATCCGCCCAATCATATTAGGCGCAGTTGTCCGAAATGTTGAGACTGGAGCAAGTGGTGAAGAAAAAGACGAATTTATCAAGGCACTAATGGAACACCAAGAGAAATTGCATTTCGCTTTAGGGCGTGGCCGGAGGAGAGCATCCATTGGCGTACATGACCTTGCTAAAATCGCCCCGCCATTCCATGTTCAAGCCGTGCCAAGTTCAACCAGTTTTTGCCCCTTGGCTATGACTGAAAAAATGACACTAGATGAGATATTGTCAACTCATCCCAAAGGAATAGACTATGCACACCTGCTCGAGGGAATGCCATCATATCCAATTATTTTCGATTCCAAAAATGAAGTTCTTTCATTCCCACCAATCATCAACGGCAACCATACGACCGTAAGTCATACAACAACTGATTTCTTTATCGATGTCACAGGATGGGACCGGCGTGCTTGTGAATCAAGCCTCATGCTTATCGCCCTTCAGTTGGCTGAGAGAGGGGGACAAATTGAATCGGTCGAAGTCACTGGTTGTGATGGAAAGGTGGAACACCTCCCTGAATCGAGTCCAATTGAACACCACGTCACACAACGCCTTCTCGATGGACTATTAGGTCGTAGCCTTACCGATGATGAAATCAGTTCCTCCATCAACCGAATGGGTGGAGAGTTTTTGGGTCGAATGGCTGCTACGGAATACACCTCAACAACAGTAACTAAAATGTCTGATGTGGTTGAAGGTGATTCAATTCTCACATTTGCAATGCCTCGGTGGAGGTTTGATATTCTTCACCCAATTGATTTAGTTGAAGAAGTTGCAATTGGGCATGGGTATGAGGACTTGGGAACTGATGTCCCCAAAGCACCACTTACCGCAGTTCCACGACCAGATAATCAGATTCGACGGCGACTTCGGGAATCTCTCCAAGGACTTGGATTTATGCAGATACAATCCCTGACATTATCGAACGACTTTGACCAATTTGAAGCAATGAGGTGGCCACCTATGGGGGAAGTCACTCGCATCACTAATCCGATAACGATTGACCATACATTGCTTCGTCAATACCTCCTACCTGGGCTCTTTCGACTCATGGCATCCAATCGGCATCATGATTTGCCTCAAGCAGTATATGAATTGGGAACGGTGATTAGAGACCATCAGAATGGTGAACGTTTAGCGTTCCTCATTGCTGAACAAGGTGGTGGTTTTGCAGCAATCAGAGGTCGGATTCAGGCACTTTTGAGAGATCTTGGGGCGACTGAATACGCAATTGAGCCTTTGAAAGGAACAATGGGTCCTTGGCTTGCAGGGCGTTGCGCTAAAGTCATCATCAATGATGTTCATGTTGGATGCTTTGGAGAGATGGACCCTGCGGTGAGTGCGCAATATGAATTGCGAGTGCCTTTGAATGGGGCTGAATTTGACATCGCTGCTTTACAATCTGTCCTTCCAGATCCTGTTTAAGATTGGTACGGAGCATATGTGCCATCTGGGTTTTTGCGGTGTGCAACAGAGTCAAATTGTCCATTGGCAAATTTCTTGTAATGATAGCCATCAGTATGGTGAATCCATGTGAACTCTTCTGCCGCAACAGGCTTTGTTGCTGAATCTACGATTCCTTCATAAAATTGAGATTGTTCTTCTGCGCGTTTAACAGTTGTATCTCCGTTGCCAAAAAGACTGACTGCCGCCATGTAGTCTGCTGATTCGCGATGCGAATTATCAGCCAATGCTTCTTGCCCTGGATCCGCATCTTTACGGTATACAATTGGTTGTGGCTCAGGTTCATCGAGTATTTGCGGTTGCTTCTTTTTTCCAAAGGGCCATAGGGGTGCCATGACATTCCGAGATTCATCTGCTTCATGAATACTGCTAATCTCTGCGATGCATACATTGAGTGATGTTGAAATGCTTGACGATATGGAGGGGTTATGCGCAGAGTGTTCATTATGATGATCGTCTTGCTGCATTCGACTGCTTCAGTTGCTGTGGCAGGAGCAAATTCCTCAACTCCACTTGCTCGAAGCAGTGAACTCGATGTTATTGGACTCAATCAGATTACACTTCACCAAGATGAATTGGTGGAGGTATTGTTTACTCTCCACAACACTGGAGAAGACGATAATACCTATTCATTTCAACTTGAATCCGAGGTTAGTGGATTAAACGCAACGGGTTTACCACATACTAAATTTGTCGAAAGTGGATATCTGCGCCAAGTTAAATTCAATCTGACCACTGAAACGAGTACGCCATTTGGCGTGTATAATTTTTCATTGAACTTCACATCTCAAAATGACCTAAGTTGGTACCAAATTGAAACCTTTCAAGCAACTGTAGCACCTTACTCTAATCTTAACTTCGGCGTGACTGGAATCTCAACGTTTATTGTCACTCCAGGAATTAGAACTTCGGTAGCGATGAACATAACAAATAATGCCACATTAGCCGATGATATTACGTTCAACTTGTATTCCCAAACTGGATGGAATTGGGGGTGGACGATGGATTCCACCGGAGGGGAGAACGCATATGAAACACTCCAACCAGATTCTCTGACCTATGTATTTCTGTGGATTGATATCCCACCAATAGTTGATGGTGCCCCACTTTCAAATACCGGACCTCGATTCCAAATGAAAGCCGTATCAGGCATTGATGGTGCCATATCACAATGGTCTTTTGATCTCTTAATGGATGATTTTTACAATGTCACCATTGATTCAAATGGCGACGATATTTTACTCGAACCCGGAGGAAATAACCGTATTCCAATCACAATACGAAACAATGGCAATACCCCGAATTTAGTCAATATTTCGCTGGAAGCCATATCAGCAAATGGCGACCCAATCGAAGGAATACCCATCGATGATAGGATAACATATGATGGATGGACGATGGCCCTTTTCGGTGGATTAGAAAGCAATATGATCGACCCCAATGATTCTCGAACCATAGAAATTGGATTTCTGGCACCAATGGAATATTCAGGTGAAATAGATATTCGATTACGTGTATTTGCCAATGGTGCTCTATCCAGAATGAGAACAATTGATGTTGGTGCATCTATTGATTGGCAACGAAGTGGTTCTGTTCAATTGCTTTCAGACTCCTGCAATTATTTGCTACCAAATGAATCGTGTGATGCTCGAATCGCTATAGAAAATTTGGGAAATGCCGTCGATAGTTACGAATTCACGCTCACAGAAGTACCAGAGTTTGTTGAAGCAGAACTTCTTCTCTCAACAACTGAAATTAATCCAAATGAAATTATCGAACTCACTTTGCTTAACATTACTGCAAATTCATCTGCTTATGCTTTTGAATTGGATGATGTCGTTGTGGAAATACGATTGCTCGACTCTGATACACTTATTGGAATTGCTAGAATTCCCGTTAAAATAGCGCCTGTTATCAAATGGGTATTCACAGATATTGTAGAAGAAGTCGATAGCCAAGGAAGGCTTTCAATAGCAATGACATTACGAAATGAAGGGAATACTGCAGACGGTTTGTTAGTTCAAATGCAATCATCGCATTCAACAGAAATGTCGTTTATCCCCCCTTTCATAGCCATCTATGAAGAGGACATCGAATTTCCTCGTTCTTTTGAGGTAAGTGATATTCCTATCGGTTATAATTTCACCGTTCGTGCTTGGATTGATTTGCCTCTCGACCAACAAAGTAACGGAACAGTGTGGGTTAATACAACTGTTCGTTCACAATTTGAGCCAAGTACTCTCTTTACCCATACTAGTAAAGGGGATTACATAGGAATCCCATGGCAAGAATCCGAGGTTGAGGATTCATTTGACTTTGTTTCAGTACTGAATACAGGTTGGGATATTTTCAAATCATGGTTTTTGATGCTCTGTGCCGTATTATTTTCTGGAATCATAATCTACAAATCGATTATCGCTCGTAATGAAAGAAATCTTGAGCAACAGCAACTTGATGAAATGCACCGTAAAAAGGACCCCGAAGTTGTTGATGACTGGATGGGTAAATTCAGTGAAACTAAACAAGTGACACACGAAGATATGGCTTTGAAAGTTAACCCGGAACATTTCCAAGAGGCTTTTCAGAACCGAGCAGGTACATACAAGCCAACCAATGAACCTGTTAATCCTGCATTAACTCAGGCAGCAAACACCGTATTAGATTTTCATAGTTCGAATGATTTGCGTGATTCAGCAGATTCATTGCTCCAAGAGATTCAATCTGGTAATATTTCAATGCCTCACGCAGACAATGAAGCACTCAAAACATCTGCTCCCGATATTAGTGAAAAGAAATCTGTTGAATCGCAATCTGTCCCACTCCCAAGCGACGAGGATGTGGATGAGCTCGACATTTAGGTGAAGGCATGTGGCATGTGGGAATCGATGAAGCGGGAAGAGGACCTGTTCTAGGCCCACTTGTTGTAGGTGCTGTAGCAATACCCTCTGCCGACCTTGAAATGTTGATTGAACATGGCGTTAAGGATTCCAAAGATTTGACTCATAAGAAACGAGTGGAATTGGTTGAGTGGTTTCACATGCAAGTCAAAGAACGGGGATGGAAATTCTCATTGATTGTGTGTAAGCCTGAACGTGTTGACCATGGAGTTCAAACAACAGGATTGAATTTACTTGAGGTTGAACTTTTTTCTGAGGCATTGATTGAAATTCGACAGCAAGTAAAGCAACCACTTACGGTATTGAACGATGCATGTGATGTGAATGAGCAACGATTCACCGACCGAATCGCGGCAAGAATGCCCATGTGGCCTTGGGTTGATTCATCTATTCATTCTGAGCACAAAGCCGATTCTACATATCCAATCGTTGGGATGGCAAGTATTTTGGCAAAAGTTCAACGGGATTTACAAATTCAACGATTAGCCGAAGAAATTGGGTATCCATTGGGTTCGGGTTATCCGAGCGATCCGAACACAAAAGCGGCTTTGGCTAAGCTTCTACTCGATTCAACACCACATCCGGCTCTACGTTGGTCGTGGAAAACTGTGTCCCGTGCTTGGATGGAAATGTATGGAGTTGAACCTCCCAAACGACCTTTTGCCGAGGATAATCAAAAAACACTTTTTTAGCAATAATTACCTTCAGCAAGCGAGCAGTTGATGAAGCAAAGGCTGTAGGAAAGGTTGAGCCCGATGACTTGGACACCCGATGAAGAAACGCTCGCCTCCTTTAGGCACCTTGCTTTACAAAATGCAATTGAATACGAGGGAAAGGCTGCCCCAGGTTCCGTCATTGGAAGGCTCATGGGGAGTAGAAGTGACTTGCGAGAGCATGGAAAAATCATATCCCCCCTTATCGTCAAGGCGGTAACTGAGGCAAATCAAATGGCAGCAGACCAAGGGGTTGCTGCACTGCAAGCAATTTTGGAAGCGGAAGCCCCACATCTCTTAGAAAAGAGGGAAAAGAAGGAACGTCGGCAAGGCCTCCCTGAACTCAAGAACGCTGTCAAAGGAAAAGTTGTACTCCGCTTTGCCCCTAATCCAAATGGTCCACTTTCATTTGGCCATGCCCGAGGCATTGTAATCAATGGATATTATGCGAAGGAGTGGGATGGAGAATTGATTCTTCGTTTCGATGACACAGATACTGTTGTCAAACCCCCACTCCCTGAAGCCTATAACCAAATTCCTGAAGAGGCTGAATGGCTACTTGGATTCAAACCTCACCGAATTGTCATTGCAAGTGAGCAAATGCCACACTACTACGAGCATGCAGTTTCGATGTTGGAAAGAGGCTTTGGCTATGTATGCCAATGTAGTGGTGAATCATTCAAGGAATATCGAGTCAGTAAATCCGAATGTCCTTGTCGAGTGAATGATATTGAGTTAAATCTAGAACTTTGGACAAAAATGACGAATGGCACTTTCGTTCCTGGTGATGCAGTAGTTCGAGTGAAAACGGCAATGGATTTGAAAAATCCTGCACTCCGTGATTGGCCTGCTTTGAGAATTCAAAATACTGAAGAGCATCCTCATCCGCGTAAGTCTATTGGTTCCAAATATCGTGTTTGGCCACTCCTTGATTTCCAAAGTGCCGTTGAAGATTACATTCAGGGAGTAACCCACATAATTCGAGGGAAGGACCTAATGGATTCGACCCGAAAGCAAACATTGCTCTACCAGCATTTTGGATGGGATTATCCAGAAACTCTGTATTGGGGCCGAGTCAAAGTCCACGAGTGGGGCGGGTTTTCAACCTCGCAAATGCGAAGGGACATCGAGGATGGATTGTTTACTGGATGGGATGACCCAAGACTACCTACATTGACTGCTCTGCGAAACCGAGGGATAACTGCAAAAGCCTTGCGCGATTTTTGGGTAGAATTAGGTGTGACTCAAAAGGATATTTCTGTTCCACTTTCAACTCTGTATTCACATAATACGAAATGTATTGACGATGATGCTCCTCGCCTTTCTTTCATACGTCATCCGGAAAAATTGCACCTTAAAGGTGAGCATCCCGCTAGTGTTAGTGTTGAAGTTCATCCAAACCATCCCAGCCGAGGGATGAGAACTTTCGATGTTACAAGCAAAGACATTTGGGTTGAACACGAAGATTCAGTCAAAACCGAAGTGCGACTGAAAGGTTTTACGAACATAGAAAATGTTGGAGGAAGTGCAAAAATTGGTTCGATTGAGCGGAATGATCGACGGCCAATCATACATTGGCTCCCAGATACAAGTGTCATTCCTGCCACATTAATTGTAGCCGAAGATGGCGAAGTTAGGAGATTGGAAGGATTGATTGAATCCCACACATATCCAGCGGGGACGATGGTTCAACTTGAACGCATTGGATATGCTCGAATAATTGACAATTCAACCCTTATTTTCACCCATTCTTGAGTTTACATTCAAGGGAAGGATGATATGACGAAACTCAAACCGTGAGCCGTGGCGAATATGTCTAAGACAGTAGCAGATTTGAAACTTGATGATGAACACATGACCATCGGCATCGATGATTCGATGGCTGAAGCTTCACGAAGATTGTTGACAATATCGGGTGGAATCCTTGTTGTCCTCGATGATGATTCAAAAACAAAGGGTGTTATTGGACAGCGACAATTCCTCAAAGCCTTTGCAGATAATGTTGATGCGAATGAGACGAAATGTTCCGAGTGGATGGAAATGGATTTTCTCGAAGTTCAACTTAGCCAAACTCTCAAATCAGTTCTTGCAGATATTAGAAAAAGGGCTCCACAAGCCGTTGTAGCGATTCATGAAGATGGAGAATTCGCAGGATACTTCTCCCCAACAGACTACCAAGAGGCCACAAATCTGGTCAGTTCTCTCAGTGACCTCAATCTTTGATTAGGCTATTATTTTGATTACCCGTTCACAACCGACACATGCGAATCGCAAAGGTCGCTCTTGACTCGTTACTGGATTGGGAGTAGAACAGGAGGGACATGGTATCACGGGAGTCGTCAACGCTATCGCTTCTTGAACTAATTCGGCCCTCGAACGAGGACTTGTAACTGCGGTAACCCACCATAACACAACTACTGTGGCAACTGCCCCCCCTACGAAAGGTGGTTGGTAGCCGAAGAAATGAATAAATGCAACCAGAGGCACCAATACAATTTCAACATACAAAATCTTTCTTTGTCGATTTTTCGTTAGTTTCAATGCCATCATAAAACCAAATCCGAGGCCAAATAGAACCAAGAGAAGAAGTGGGAGTGGGCTGTGAATTGGATCCTTGGTTGGAGTTGCTGTGAATTTGAAGTTGTCATCTTGACCGATGCTATCACCTTTCACTTCAAGTGATTCGCCCCAAGGTAAGCGGGAATGGCTCATTGTTACGGATTCAGACGGTTCCATTGTCGCCCCTGCAAAAGATGTCATCGCCGAGGTTTTACCACTCAGCAAAAGAGAATATTCACTCCATAATGGCGAAGGTTGCGGTGTAATGAAATCTTCAAGGAGTGCTCTACGCTCACCATTGTCGATGATTTTAGTCGTGGAAATGATCAACGCTATTGGGTGGTTCACAACATTTGGCTCACCGTTCAAGTCCACAACAATCGAGATGGTGTCAAATTTGTCTATTTGCTCACCAAGTAAATCTGCCACTTCAAAACCAAGCCCCACACCAAGGTAATATGTCCCCAAACCTGAACTTGACATCTGACGCTCAAATTCGTTAACTTCAATATCTTCGATTGAACGACTTACACGTTCTTCATCACTTACGCTTCCAGCATCAAAACTTTTCAATACAGGTGTAAGAGGTGTTACTTCATCCCCTAGATGGTCCATGCCCCAACGCATCCAAAAGGCCATTTCTCCGCCAATCTCAACTCTGGTTTCGCGTTCAAGTTGAAGACCGGATTCTGAGGATTGAAGTGAAAAGGTTCCTGTTATTGATAATGGACTTCCTGCTCCAGTGGTCTTGAGAGGTTCCTCAGGTGGGTAGTAGGTTCCTGTCCCACCAGTAGAGTCGAATGTTTCAATTTCAAAAGAAGCAGAACCAGATAATGATGCACTGCCTATTTCGATGGTGAGTCGTGTTTCAACCGACACAGTTTCAATTCCACCAGCCGCCCCTTCCCAAGTCCAAGTAACACGTACACCGTCACCAAGTGCAGTTTCAATTGGGTCACCAGTAATTATTGTATTTCCTACTAGCATTTCAATAGATTCTGTCTTTGAAAGAATATCCATTCCCCAGTTTGAATCGATAACTACTGAGAAGTATACTTCAGAACCTTCGACTTCTGGTTCAAGTAGGGTAAGGTCAAACAGCGGGATTTCAGCCTCGATAGTCGAGTCACTTTCTTCAGAACCCCACATGAATTCAAGCATCGCATCACCCATAGGTAATGAAAAAACTACTGAGCGAGCAGTTAGAGTGAGTTCAATGACCCCATTATTGGAAATAGAGGTTGCATCTACATCTATGTCAAAGGTGAGGGTTCCAGTTCCTTGGGCTAGGAAAGAACTCCCAGGACTTGTTGAAGTACTGAATGTTTGACTTCCAATTTTCAAACTAGCTGTTGCATTGACTTGAGCACTCGCTGCATCACTCAATTCATATTGTATGGAAACTTTCCAACTCTCAGCAGGAATTGTGCCCGGCCAAACATTCGGCAATACCCATTTACCAACAGTTTCTTCCGAAGTAATTGCATTCGCAATTGTTGCAGTTGTTGTTGTGTCAGCCAAATCTTGAGAAAAAGGCGACATTGTACCCGCAGAAGCAGAGCCCAATAAATGTAAATTCACTTCCGCAGAATCGCAACATACAACAGTATCTTCAGCAATTACATTACCCACAAAGGTATCGACAAAAGGTGTCATCATTGAAGCAATGAATATCAGAACGAACATAATTGGTCGTGCAGTCATAACTTCTCCTCTATGTGAACCCAGCGCGCATGGCACATAATAGAAACGCTTTGGCGTCCACTTTGAGGTTCAAATTGCCTTCTCAAGTAGTGCACCCAATTCTTTTTCGAAAAGAGAAACAACGGCTTCACCAACTTCACCTTGTAAATCATCAGGTAATAGACGTAGTCCAAGGCGAGTGGCTGCTCGAGTTGCCTTTAATTCTGCATAGATTGTTCGTGCCTTGGTATGGAAATAATAAGCAACTGCTTCCTTAATCTCTGCCTTGAGTTCAGGGTCCTCATCGACTTTACTACGGATGTGAATTTTTAGTTCATCCTTGACTAAATCTCGAAATGCTTCGATAACTAAATCTTCAGTTGACATCAAATCTTGGACTTGGTCTCGAATACTACCGGTGAGCAAACGTTCAATGGCCATGGCAATCCCAGAGCGTTATGAGGTTTCAACCCGTCGATTGCCCAGATTGGAAGAGATGACCGGTTTTCAGAAAGGTATCTGCCAATTTTGAAGCATGTATTTTTGCTTTATCAGCATCGCTAGGCCATGCTTTTTCAGCCAAATGAACTTGACTCATAACATCGACATCTGAAGTTCCAATCATCAAACGATGCCAAACAAGTTCTTCTAGGCGTGGTGTAGAAAGGGCAGAATTTGCCAGGGTTGGAAGAATCAATTCACTCAAAGCCGATGAACGGGAAGTGATATCCATTTTCCCCCACCCCTTTTGCAATCTAGTTAGCATTCTCTCAGAAAGACCAGGTATCATACCTGGAGCAGGTGATGGGACTTCTGGAAGCGGGACCATTCGAAACGAACCCTCGTCACGTAAATGGTCACGAATAGATGTGTGAATGGGGTCAAAGGTTGTATCCAAGGCATCGCGTAGCCATAGTCCTGTACCAGCAAAGGGACGCAATAAGCGTACCTTTTGACCGTTTGAAATTAATTCTGCTGCCAATGCTGCACATTGTGCGACAACATCCAGTGCTCCGCGACGTTCTGATTGATTAGCACCCAATCGGACAACAACCGAAAGCGGCGTAATGTGAATGTATTCTGTTTCAGGAAGTTCTTTCAAATTCCATGTATCCTCAAAAGGAGCGATGAATACAAGTAATCCCTCTTGGTCATTTTCTGGACGTGCCCTTTCATCACGCGGTATTGATTTATGCGAGGTCAAAAATCGCCGGCGATACTTGACTCCGGTATCAAGGAAGGCGGATTCTAACATCGAGAGAGCAAGAAGTCCAGATAAATCTGCGGGGGCATGGATATGAACCATAGAAGCATCTTTGATTTGCTTTGAAAGGTTCTGTATTCTATCTTTCACATCAGAGAAAGATGCAGTGAGAAGTATGTCGTTCATTGTCCCACCGATTGAATCGAGAAGGTTACCATTGATGAAGTCACCACATGGCGTGGGGCGTTGAATGGAAGTGAACTTACTCTACCATGAGGCGGAGTTCGTCGCGCTTGTATCGCCATTCAGATGGCAAACGGCCCTCTGCTTTGTAATAATTAGAAAGGCGACGGATTTTTGCTTCTGTGATTTCAAGAGAACGCTTGTTGTGAAGATCCTTATGATTTCCACTTCCAAGATGGTTGATGATTCCAACAGCTTGACGCATAAGGTTCATCATATCTTCAGGATAGGTTCCACCAATATTGTTCTCTGACAAAACACTTGCAATACGCTTGCCGATAACAAGTCGAACATTTGGAACGGCATGTTGGTCTCGAAGAATAGTACCAATTACTGCTGAGGAATGTCCTTCCTTTCCAAGGTCGATTATGAGTTGAGTGACTGCAGCAACATCTGTGTTTGACCACTCTGGTGCTTCATCGACATAGGGCTTACTTGACCCACTCTTTCCTTTGCGTGACTTATACATACGTGCCATAAGGACAACTCCAAGGAAAACGGCGACTTGTCACCCCTTCTTAACCGCTCCGCTTCATTCAAGCGCTTTCGGAATCATATTTTCGGCAGATAGCAAGCCAATGAGTAATTAAATCTACAAGCGTTGATGTGATTTTGCCAACCGGCCGGGAGTAGTTGGCCATTCCCAACCGGGAGCATTTGCACGGGCAAGTCCAATGACATTACCACCTTGATAGACTAGCAAATCTGAGCCTGCACGAATAGTAGAGTCAAACGATTCTATCAAGGCTCCAAAGATGTCTCCTTTCCAAACGACATCAGAATGAAGGTGAACTTCCGGAAGAGCATTGAGTTCTGCGAGTGTTGGAATCACTGCTTTTGGAAGAGAAAATCCACTTCGCTCGATCGACCAAAGTGCCATCTGTGTTTGACCACTTTCCAAACGGTAACGTGGAGGTTTTCCTCGAACTTTCAGGTCTTTAATCCATGCATCACTCTTCATTTGTTTACGCGCAATACTGGCAAAGTTGTCGAGAAGGATTTTCTCAGTTTTTCGACCGCGTGCACTGAACGCATCAACTGCACTGCGCACTGCCTCTGTCAACCGTTCAAGCGAATCATGAGATCCTGCAGAATCACCTTGGCGTGTATCGATGATTTCAATTGATTGATGTGAGATATCAATACCTGAGTGGTTGATAATTCGCTTGTAGTTATGCCGGTTAACTAGTGATTTGAACATGCGTTGAATACGTGACAGTTCATCTCCGGTCCAATCACCTGTTACTGGAACATCATAGTGACCTGCCGGCCAAGCCTCTTCTAGGTCGCGAGGGACTAAACCAAGTGGAGAAGTAACCATTACTTCGTGGCAAGCACTGGTCCCAATGGCCCGAATAAAGCGCCCATGTGACTTCGAAAGGCGGTATGGTTTACGAGCAGAACACGGAAGGAGTATGAGAATATTATCCAGACCATTTGGGGCTTGATATTCAGTGGTGATGAACGATTCCCAATCGGTTATAATTGGGTCAGATTGAATCGATACAGAATGGCAAGGGAATGTGAAATCTGCTGAAACATGTGAAGAAAGAAGCCCAGGTATATTTTGGCATAGGATATCATGACGTCGAAGGTGTTCGACTAGGCGAGGACTTGTGAGTGATTGACGGTCAGCAAGAGAACGCATTTGGTCTGATGCCATTGCTCCACGAACTGCGGCAATGGAATTTTTCCAGTGGTAAATCTGAGCATTCATATCTGCGGTTTCGTTCATTGATTCAACAATGTGTCGCGGTCCTTGTTCAGTGAGAAGAACGCCTGCTGCTGCTGCTTGTCGTGAACGTGCCAAATCAAATAAATCGACGCCAAACCATGTCAAAACTGCAAGGTTATCAGGGCCGCCAAGGCCTGGAGTCCAGAGAAGTGAACCTGGGAATCGTCGTTTGAGGGTCGTAATCGCTTCAACCAACCGTCCAGGTTGTGCTGCTAGTTGAATTGCATCGACAAGAACAACGACATCCGGATTCAGCGTCGTATCGGTCAAGGTTGCATCGTGGTTCAATCGTTGCCAAGAAACTGGTAAGATTTGAGCAGTTCCAGCAGGCTCACCAGCATCTGCTTCATCCAAAGAAGGAGGAAGGACATGGCCAATTGAAACACTCCATTTCGGTGAGGGTTCGAGAAAATCGGGTGGCGAAAGTGGTAATCGCGATTCAAACGTCATTGTAGCTGGAATTTGGTCATTTGTGGTTGAGCGAAAAGGAGCGAGGTTTGCATCAATATCCTCGTCGCCATCGAGTAAAACGAGTGCCGGAGTTGAGGCTACTGGATTTTTCCTATCTCCAAGTGCCCAAATTCGAGCAAAACGATAACGTGCCGAAACGGTTCGACCCAGCCCTGCCTCCATGGACAGGCCAAAAGCCATTGCTTCTTCAAGCATTGGACACCATGCAAGGCCTAAGTTCAAAGCAAATACTTTGTAGGCAATGTCATGGACGGGCGAAGATTTGGATTCACCTTCTTCTCCAGCCTTGCAATGACATTGCTTTTTGTATCCATTATGTTGAGTCCCCTCACTATCACTTCTGCAGATGTTTCGCCGTCGACCGCCGACCTTATCGATGGGCGTGTTTCAGGGTTTCAAGCAGAACCTACAGAGAATTATACGCGTGAATGGATGATGGAAGAAGGGGAATGGCTTAGCCTTACACTTGACTGCAGTCAATGCGAGGCACAACTAACTCTTGATGGTAGCACGAGCACTACCTCATCGGAAATCACACTACAGGCAGTGGACAATGGCTCTGCGCAGCTCTCGATAGCATCGTCTATCCAAGAATATGTCTCATTCTCACTTGTTGAAAACATTCGTGAAAATTATAGTCATCTTCGCCCATCCCCTTCAGAAAGCATAACACTTGAAGAGAGCGATTATTGTAATCAAGTCTCGTTGTGTATTAATCCTGAACTGGGCCACCTAAATGGCATCCCAAATGGAGAGTATAATTCAAGTGATTTCATTAGTGGTATACTAGAACAGTCAACGCCTGAATATATTCCTCTTAAAGTAACGGCTGGGGATACTGTAGAACTACAATTTGTGCACACTACTGACGAAATTTCGTTATCCGTCTATTTCCAAAATGCCACTTCTGAAAACCTTCACAACCAAACGATTGAGCAACCACTTGGACTCGTAGCAAATATCGCTGGCGAATCTACACTGTGG
>JABJFI010000072.1 GCA_018662825.1 Methanobacteriota archaeon
CAAGCGATTGACGCTCTCTTGCCAGCAGGTCACGGAATCCGCTTGGTCATGACAGAGACCGGAGAGGACTATCTTGCTCCTGCTTGCGGAGTATTGTGCCCGATAACAGTGAACGGAGGAATGCTCACTATCCCTCACATTGACCGAGACGGAAGCAATGTTTTGATTACGCCGCAAGGCGAAGATGCAGCGAACAATCAGTGAAATCAGGCGGTTTCGCGCAACGCACGAACCATATCGATTCTACCCACAAGGCCAACCAAAACACCGCGACGATTAACCAACAGCACCTCTTTCTCACCAAGGAGTCTACGCGCCTCTTCGACAGAAATGTCGACATCAACCATGGAATAGTCGACCCGCATCACTTCCTCAACAAAAGCGCCCTTTCCCACACCTTCTTTGAGAAGACTAGATTCAGAAACCAATCCAACGACTGAGCCCGTTTCACCGAGTACAGGGAGATGACTAATGCCGCCAAGGACCATTTTATCAATCGCAGCTTGAACCGTATCGTTGCGCAACAACGTCGTAACTTCGCTGACCATGATGTCACTCACTGTATGGGCCTGATCAGGGTCCTCTTCACGTTTGAGTGCCCCAACCATCTTCCTCATTGTTGAGGCGCGAGGGTCTACAGATTCGGTTTCAACCTTGGCGATGACAGATTGTGTTAGCCCTGAACGTTCAGCCAGCATCGATTGGGTGAGTCCCAAGGATTTACGCCATTGTCGCAAATAACCGCCAGTGGGGATTTCCATTGTAGGTCCGTGGAACCCGCCATCCATGAGTTCACCGGTCGGAGCGATAATAATGGCTTGATTTTGTGACATTATATCCAGTGTTCAATTGTCCAATTTTCTTTTGAATCCGCGAACAAATGAATAAACCCCGACGCGTTTTCAAACCCCATTAGTAATCAAAGAGCAAGTAATTAGCCAAAATACTATGCAAACATCCAATGAAAGCGCGAGATAAATGAGCGTATGGTTGATATACCGTCTTTGCAAGCAGTGAATCGATACCTATGATGGATAAAGCAAAATTGGAATACATCTGGCTTGATGGATATAACCCAACACAGAACATGCGCAGTAAAACACTCGTGAAGAAAGATTTCACCGGAACACTCGAAGAATGCCCAATGTGGAATTTTGATGGCTCATCAACAAAACAAGCAGAAGGTAACGCCTCGGATTGCCTCCTTAAACCAATAGCGATTTATCCAGACCCTCAGCGATTCAATGGTTTCCTAGTCATGTGTGAAGTTTTGAATGCAGATGGTACACCTCACGCCAGTAACGGCCGTGCAACAATCGAAGATGACGACGAAGATTTTTGGTTCGGTTTTGAGCAAGAATATTTTATCATGGACACCGATACACAACTCCCTCTTGGTTTCCCAGTTGGCGGATTTCCAGGGCCTCAAGGAATGTATTACTGTTCAGTTGGCGGTAAGAACACCCACGGCCGTTCTTTAGTCGAAGAACATGCCGACCTTTGCCTCGATGCCGGAATAAATTTTGAAGGAATCAACCAAGAAGTTGCTTGTGGACAATGGGAATTCCAAATATTTGCCAAGGGTGCTAAGAAAGCCGGCGACGAACTATGGGTTGCCCGATATCTCCTTGACCGATTGACAGAAAGTTATGGTTGCTATATTGAATACCATCCAAAACCCGTCAAGGGAGATTGGAATGGTTCTGGAATGCATGCAAATTTCTCTGATGGAAAAATGCGCGATGAAGGCGGAGAGGAACTGTTCACAAAGATTTGTGAAGAATTTGGAAAGAATGTCAAGAAGCACATGGATGTCTACGGAGAGCACAACGACCAACGTTTGACAGGATTGCACGAAACCCAATCGATTGACCAATTCTCCTACGGCGTTTCAGACCGTGGCGCATCTATCCGAATCCCAGTAACTGTTCCTGAAGATGGTTGGGTTGGACGCCTTGAAGACCGCCGACCAGCATCAAATGGCGACCCTTACAAGATTGGTGCCGTGATTATTTCAACGACCAAAGCATCTTACAATTAAGATTCTTTAGATTGAAGTTCGCTATTACGAACTCGAAGAACGCCGATAATTACGGCCCCAATGACGGAAAGCGTCATGATATTGGCAGCAATCATTGCAAAGGAATCGACAAGAATTCCATAAATTAGCCAAAGCGTAAGCGCGAATGAAACGACAGCAAAAGTCGTCAGTGAGATGCCATCGTGACGTTTGTGAACCCAGACTTGGACTATTTGCGGAATCCAGGCAAATATTCCTATGACGCCTGCAAGCAAACCAATTGCCTCAATCCACATAGCAGCCATGACCTTAGCCGTTCGACCAACCCACATCAAACTTCGCGAACATCACACATTCTTTGCCCAATCTGCTGGAGGCTTTGAAACACTGATGTGAGTAATGTTTGCCCAATTGATTTTCCGAGGCGCCTTTTCACCCACAACATGCATTTCAAGTTCCATGCCGTAAGGAATTTTAGCAACGATGTTTTTCCCTCCGGTCTTCAGTGTCACTTCACTTGGGTTGTTAGAGAAGAGAGAAAACAATGAGCGTTTGTGTTCAGCAGTAGCCTCTACAGGGCCCTTGCGACTAGAAAACCATGAACGTAATTGGTCTCCAAGGCCGAGTCCAAACACATCACCTTTCAGCATCAATCCGCCATGAAGGTGAACCTCGTCCCATGTGTTGAACCCCTCCAATGTCTCCATCAAATGTTCATTCATCACACCGGGTTCTGTCGTTTCGAGAATTTGAATAAAACCTGCCTCATCGACCATTTCTGCTGCCAAATCCCCGGGTATTTCAGGCCAATCAAGACGTTGATGGGTCATAGCGACAATAACTCGCATACCTATTGAATTCTCTTCAGAAAGCGAAAGACGTTTTTCATGCAGTGCTTTCAAGATTCGAGCTTTACGAGCGATTCGGTCTGCCACACCATCATGGTTATGTTTGGTTCCATTATTTCGATGCTGTACAAAATGATGTTCTTTGGTAATGACAAAGGAGCCGGCCCAATGTTTCTGTTCCACTACCAACATCGTATTGCCTCCAATGACAACCATGTCGATTTCTCTTCGACCGCCATCTGGGTCTGGAATTCGAACAGATTCAAAAATATGCCAGCCGTTGTCTCTTCCCGCCGCCCGAGAAAGTTTACACAAACGCATTTCAGCCAAGTCCCCAGCACGATGAATGTCGTCAGGAGGATGCTTTAGGCGCCTTGAGCGCCACCATTTCCAACGAATACCGCTCGACATAGAAACGCATCACCGAAGAAGTTCACCAACACTGTTGACGATAATAGTAGGCTGTTGCTCCGCACCCTCTTCTAATTTTGAAACATCATCAATCGTTGCTTCACCTGAGAGTACCAAAATCCCAACACAACCTGCTCTTGTTGCCATTGCAAGGTCGGTATACAAACGATCTCCGACCATTGCGCATCGCGCTGGGTCAAGCCCTAAAGCGTCGATTTTATGCAAAATCATTCCAGCATTTGGCTTTCCAGTAATGTGGATAGGGTCGATGCCCGTGGTTGTTTTGAGTAAGGCAAGATAAGCACCGACATCAGGCAACCCCCCATCTGGAGAGGGGCAGACCATATCTGGGTGGCTTGCAACCAATGGTACTCCAGCATGTAGGAAGACACTTGCCTTGGAGAGTTTTTCATAATTGATTTCTATATCATATCCAAGTACGACATATTCGGGTTCTTCACTGCGAGTTTCAATTCCCGAATCTTCAAGCATTTCTCTCATGCCTTCGGTTCCAATCAACCAAGTTTTGGTGATGGTATTCGATGCGAGCCACGCCAATAAGTCGTGGGTAGAAAGTAACACATCATCTTCGACAGCAGGAATTCCAAAACCATGTAATTTTTCTACGTATTGTTTCACCGAACGACTCGAATTATTTGACAGAAAATACCGCTTAATCCCACGTTCGTCACAGCGCTTGAGGAAATCAAGCGCCCCATCAATAAGATTGCCACCAAGATATATTGTCCCATCTAAGTCGAGAAATACCGCATCAATTCCGTTGAGTTGCGCATCCATTTTTTCACCTCAAAATAATAGTGTTTTCATCATAAACCAAGGCGAATGTAAATTCTCTTGTGCTTCTTTACTTGCAATCATTTCAGTCATCATTTCTTGCAGAGCAGGCTTCTTTTCTGCTTTACCTACAAACCAATTGAGAAGCCAAGATTTCCGACTGAGTTTTTGCATTCGATAGGAATTTATCAATTCTGGTCCAAGCATTTTCCAAACCTCGTCTTGGTATTCGCCGAAGGGCTTTTTCCCAGTAATATGCCGAGCAGCCATCTCCCCGGTGACTAGAGCATTACCCACGCCTTCACCCGAAAAAGGGTCAATCAATGAAGCAGCGTCTCCGACCAATCGAACACCGTTCATGCTTGAACGACGCGGTTGTAGGGAACTTTTCTTCCGTGGAGAGCCAAATGGTAACTGCCATCCTTTGGCAGAACCTGGGACCATTTCAGCATCTGCAAAACGGTCTTTGAACATCGGATGATTAGCGATAACATCAGCTTGAAGCGCCTTCAACTTCTTTTTCTGTTTATCCAACAGTCCCATGACCATTCCAATACCGACGTTAACGACGTTTTCTGAAACGGGGAAGAGCCAGAAGTATCCAGGGATCACCGAATCAACAAAGTGAATTTCTATGTCGCCAGCGTTTGCTTCACAACCTTTGACATTTCTCCAATACTCGCGATATCCGCCGCAATAATGGTCTCTATCCATCATGACTTCATTGTATGACGATTCGACAACTGAGCGGGCAACCGGACATCTGTAGCCACCTGCCCCCACCAATTCACGAGTGTAGAATGTTCGCTCTTCACCGTTCCTGCCCCCGATACGAACAACCACGCCAGAAGCGTGTCGTGCATCACCAGCACCTTCGCCAGGGTCTTGGCCACCTGCGCCATCATCAAACAACACAGAGCGTACTTCTCCGCCTTGGATAACTAAACCACCCGCCCCCCGCACCAATGCTTGGCAACGGTTGAACAGCAAAGAATCAAATTGGGCCCGAGGTAAAGCATAACCTGCTTCTAATTTTTCAACATCTTCTTCAGGCAATGGGACGCGAACAGAATTTCCTTTTGGTGATGAAAATAGAATGCCTGTAACTCTAAAATGGGGTGTCGATTCTAAATCGGCTTTTACACCAAGTTCATTGACATGAGAGAGTGATTTTCCGCCAACAGCATCTCCGCAAATTTTGTCGCGTGGCCAAACTTCCTTTTCGATGAACAATACTCGAGCACCAGATTTAGCCAAATATCCTGCTGCTGAAGAACCACCGGGGCCCCCACCAACGACAATAGCGTCGAATTCAGCACCACTTTCAGGAATCTCCCCTGTCTCGATGGGCAGTTCCCATGACCGCAGTGTAGAGCCACCATCCTCCGTCATATTTGCAACACATCACATTCACCCCTTGAGTCTTCGTCTTCAAGCAGTAGCAAATCACCCATCTCGACCGTTATACTCATTCGGCGTCAACTTCGGCCATGATTCATGGGCGAAACCCTCTCACAACCCAGCAATGGTTTGGAAGCCGGCCCAGCCAGCCGGTTACAGAGGAAGAAAGCCCTGTTTGCATTGCTTGTTGTCACCTCGGTATGGGGTGCAACCTTCATCTGGATGAAACAGGCACTGAACTCCCTTGATGCTGAAATCATAGATTATGGCCGATTTCAAGTTGTAGCCATACTTGTTGCAGCACGATTTACTGTGGCGGCATTAGCCATGGTTCTTATCTTCCCAAAGGCCCGAGCAGCCCTTAATCAACGCGAACAATGGCGCGGGGGGTTCATTCTCGGAGGAATCATGCTTGTCGGTTTCGTTACACAAATGATTGGGTTGGAAGACATTAGTCCTTCAGTTTCAGCGTTCTTAACTTCTCTTTATGTTGTTTTTACAGCGCTTATTACAGTAGTTTTCACCAAATCACGCCCTTCTCGAGCCCTTGTGCTCGGCGTCCTTCTTGCTACATTTGGTGCTGGATTCATTCAAGGCCCTCCACATCTGACGTGGGGGCTTGGCGAGATTCTTACTGTCATTTCCGCGGTATTCTTCGCCCTCCACATTATCTATACACAGAAAATAACACAACAAGTTGAACCAATTGGCGTAACACAAACTTCGTTCCTTGTTGTAGCAATTGGGTCAATACTCCTTTTGTTCTTTATTGGCGGCGGTCGTTCGATGTCTCAATGGGAACTCGTGTTCAAGGACGGAGTATTTTTGCAAGTACTCTGCCTCGGTCTTGGAGGGTCGCTGTTTTGTCTGCTTTTACTCAATCTCTATCAGCGATACCTACACCCAATACAAGCAGCAATCATCTATGCATTTGAACCAGTTTGGGCCACAATATATGGTTTGAGTCTTGGTCTTGACCACTGGAGTGGTTGGATACTTCTGGGCGGCGGAGCACTATTCATCGGTAACATTGTGGTTGAAATATTCTCAACCGCTGATGGGGAAGAGTAAATGATGGCCGACGATTCGACAGAGATGAGGGATTCAATGGCGGTAGACAACAATCTTGATTTGAAAGGATTTGCAAGTAAAGCAGTACACAGTGGAACCAACCATATTGGCGACGCCGTGAACACACCAATCTTCCAATCTTCGACATACAAACTCACCGATGAACGCTATGCTGGATGGGCGGCTGGGGCTCAACACACACTCCTATATGCCCGGATATCATCAGTCAATTCTGCTGCCGTTGCTGAAAAGTTGGCTGCAATGGAAGGCGGTGAAGATGCAGAAACATTCTCTTCCGGTATGGCGGCGATTTCCACGACCCTGATGTCGTTTCTTTCAGCAGGAGACCACATCGTAGCCTCGCCTGATGTTTACGGTGGAACATACGGCCTCCTTACAGAAGAATTCCCGCGATTTGGCATTGAAACGACAATGGCAGATATGCGAGACCCAGCATCATACGAAGCGGCAATTCAGCCCAATACCAAAATTCTCTACATCGAAACACTCACGAACCCGGTTCTCAAAGTCTGTGATATCCCTGCAATGGTCGAAATCGCAAAGCGCCACAACCTTCTCTGTATAATTGACAATACCTTTACTTCACCATGGGCGTGTCAACCACTTTCAATGGGCGTCGATTTAGTAATCCATTCGACCACAAAATATCTTGGCGGCCATTCCGATATAATTGGTGGCGGTGTTGTAGGTTCAAAGGAACTCATCGCTGAAATTTTTGGTCGTAAAGCCGTATTTGGTGGAAACCCCGACCCACATACATGTTATCTTCTTGAGAGAGGCATGCGCACCTTGCATGTTAGAATGCCAGTATTATGTCAGAATGCAGCCGAACTCGCTCGACGCTTAGAAGCCCACCCAATGATTGAGAAAGTCAACCACCCATCTCTTGTTTCACACGAGGATTACGAAGTCGCACAACGAGTAATGCCCAAAGGAACAGGAATGATCGCTTTTGTCGTCAAAGGTGGCGATGAAGCCGCATTGAAATTCATGCGAGGGCTCAAGATGATTTACGAAGCAACAAGTTTGGGCGGCGTCGAATCTTTGGTTGAATGCCCTTTCAACTCAAGTCACATGATGATTCCAGAAGATGTCCGACACGCAGCAGGACTTACGCCAGGATTCGTTCGAATCAGTATCGGAATAGAAGACGTCGAAGATTTGTGGACAGACCTCGAAAGAGGATTTGCCAACCTTTGAGTTCAGTTTGCTTCACCAGTAACGGTTTTGAGAGCTGAAAAAGCCTCTAGCCATGCGTCAGTCGCTTCTTCAACATCATTATCATCGCAACCGTACAGTGTTTTGCCTGCTTCAAGCAGTTGTTGTGTCGCCCCCATCCAAGCACCACCGCGGTCTCTTGCATTGATTTCAAAGTGCCACTCTTGCCCTGTCGAGCGACCGGCAGCGAGTAACCAGGCCCATGCTGCAGCAGCAGAAACAATCGAATCGTGACGGCGGGTAGCATTTCGCTCAGCCTTTCCTTCTCCTTCTAACAAACCTTGTAGAATCAAGCCATGCACCGCTCCAGTTGCCCCAGTCAATTTTTCTTCGCGTGTTGGGAAACGGGCAATTTTCTTTGCCATAGCGCGAGCAGAATCAAGGCTCTTGAGGAAATTTCCAAACGGTTGTGGTTTTTTGAGTTGCTTCTTCCAAATTTCTTCAGCCTCAACACCCGCTATACCAAGACCGGCAAGACCTTCCATGCCCCATTTTTCCCATAAGGCGCCAAGGATATTACCGCAACTGGCCCCTTCCATAACTTCCAAAGCCGCCGCCTTGCGTTCGGAAACATCACCTTTTGCAGTGATTCGCAATCCTTCGCCATCGACAGAACCTTCTTGCATAGAAGCATACAACATGTGAGAAGCCAAATTGCGCTCATCTTTAGAACCGGAATGAGATTGTAAAGCCTCTTCAATCTCATCGAAATCTAAACCAGTGATCCATGAATCACCAACGACCAACCCAGAATTTATTGAATCCAACACCGCTCTTCGTATAGCGAAAGAGATTACACCTTCATTCATGGTCAAGCCTTGCCAAGCATCGAGAATTTTTTCCGTTCCTTCCAAGGCCGAATCGGGGAGAGGTGTAGTATCGTCCCAACCTTTAGGCGTCCAATTTGCCTCGATTTTTAGAATCGAAGGAAGGAAAGGTGGCAACATTGAAAGCGCAAGGTGGTGAATAAACGAGGACTCTTTCTTTTCGGTTTTTGACAAACTGTCAAAACCAATTGCAAGAATGGGGCCATGCTTGAATGAGAATCGAATATATCCCTCTCCGCTTGGTTTGAAGTCCATCACTGTTTGAGCATCGAGGCCCTCGGTCACCCAAATAGGGGCTGACAAATCACTGTGTTTGGTGAAATCAAATCGAGAGCGGCCTAACACATCCTCAAGCCATTCATCTGGCGGCGTGGGGTTTGGTCCAGTGCAAACAAAACCACCTTTCCATGTGAAGAAATACATGCCGCGCTTGGCATGGTCTTCCCACGGCAACATGCGTAAAGTGAGATTGGAATAATTTTGCAAACCAGCCAGATAGCCTTGTTTTCCTTCACCCCGTCGAATAAATGAGGCAGAACCGAAAGAACCTGAACTGAATTTACCTACGACAGTAATTTCTTCATCGTGAGCGGCATGTAGGGAGCCTGCAAACGCCTTGGCAACAGGGTCTCCTCCTTTAGCCATCATGCGCTTACTCAGCCAAGCAAGGTTGTCTTTATTGCGAATAATAGATTCGAGCGCTTTCATTGTTTTTGTAACCGGGTCAGTTCTTCCCCAGCGAAGTTTTCCTTTCCAAGTCATCATTGGCAAGTGC
>JABJFI010000075.1 GCA_018662825.1 Methanobacteriota archaeon
GATTGAAACACTCGCTAAACGTGGAGCACGCCATCGTCGAATGTTGGAACAAGATTGGCGCCAACTAGTCGTTCAAGGAAAAGCAAGCGATTCTACGCCTACGGCCAGTTTTAGTTTGAAGGAATTTGAAGATGAAATCGGCCTTATTCGGCGGTTTGGAACTTCGGTTTCTGCATCAAACATTGGCGGCTCGATTGTCGCGGGAGATATACACCAACGCTTGAAAACTCGAACACGCCAGGAATTAGCGAATTTAGAATCGCTTGGTTGGGGAATCCATCAGCTTCTTCTTGATGTCGAAATCGACGTTGTTGCTACCGCGCAAAAAATAAACGCATTCCGCCCCCACGTGGCAGCATATTCTCAATTGGTTCGCCGGCTAACTCCTTTGCCATGGCATCGAGATGTTGAATTGGCTCTTGAAGTTCAAGAACAGTTACGAGACCCTACACAATTGGCATCTCTTGCCGAGAAAATACCTTTGTTAACTCAACATCTTTCAACACAAAAAAGTGACACAGATTCTTTCGTTTTTGAAGCATGGATGCCTGCTCCAACAAGACAAACGCTAGTTCCTGTTCCAGAAACCTTCACCCGACAAACAATGGTTCCAACCGATGCGATAGGTGATGCGCATGAAGCAATTCTCGAGGCTATGGAGCCGGAGAAGGAAATTCCTGAACCCGTTGTGGAAGAAGCCGAAGAAGAAGTCAACGATGCTCCCCCTCCTGTTGAAGATGAGGTTCCAGAGGAGACAACGGCACAACAAGATGTGGCGCCCCCTGCTTCTATCGAGCCACAAGAAAAAACAACGCTTGACGCCTCATCTTCTCCTGTGATATTCACGAACATTATTCAATTCCTTGGAGCGATTAACCTTGACGAATTAGCTGATGATTTGGCTCTAAACGGTGCTGATTCGTTGCCAAATGTTCGCAGGCAATTAGCAAAGCATGTTGGCATTACGCCACGTGATACTCGCGTTGACCGTATTCTCCGATTGGCACTGCGATTGCTGCCTCAAAATAAAGAAGGCGATGTGTTGAAATCCGAATTATTGGCACGAATTGGTGGGAACACCAAGGCGATGAAACGTTGGATGCGTGCCCGATTAGAAAACCGGCATTCAGGTTCATCCGATGTATTTCTTGAAGATGCTCTCAAACTTGGTAAAGCGCTACAACGCATACCTGGGCCCGGCCATCCACTCTCGCTTGAAATCGATGAATATGAATTGCCAAATTCAGATGATGTTGTGCAATTGGAATACGAAGTTGAACAACTTCTTGCTCACATGAACCTCCCCTCTGCGGGAGGTATTCTTGCATAATCATGAAAGTTCACTTAGCAAATCATTCTGCTCTTTTTCACTCAGTACCTCTTCAACCGGCGAGGCTGCTACGGCAATTTCCGGCGCGTTAGGAAGCGGTGCATCTAACGGCAATGGTGCAACTGGTAACCCAAGTGGTGGTGGCAAAGACATCGAATCGTTTACTCCCAAAGGTGGAAGAAGGGTTGGAGGGGGTAATGGTGCTGGTAATGGTGCTGGTAATGGTGCTGGTAATGATGTCGGTGGAGGTGGGATTTGAACGATTGGTGGCCCCGGCATTGGGGTATTTTCGGGAGGGTTTGGTTGAAGCGGTAACTGTTGTGGGGACGAAACCGGGGGGATGTGTTTTGGCGCTACTGGTTGCGGGGATACTGTCACATGTTGTTCTACAGCCACTGGATGTGGCTGTTGTACTGGAACTGGTATCGGCGTTGGCGCAGGTAGCGGCGCAGGTGCTTCAAGTTCTGCATGAAGTTGATTCACCGCCTCAGTTTCAAGTAATCCATTCCTCAACAAGCCTGCCATTTCTGAGCCGAGTAGAGCCATGCTAATTCGGAAAAAGGGACGGTTGGTCCCGTAACCTCGTAAAGTGTGTGAAAGTGTACCGCCGGAATTTGAAAATTCTAGATGGTGTGTTTCAAGGTGCATTTTGGTCCAATTCCAACCACCTATTGTGATCAAAACAAGGCCGATCAAATTGAAGACGCTAGATGATGAAAGAAGACAAACTGCTCCAAAAATCGCAGAACTCAACCAAAGAAATTGGTGTTTGTGCATCAATTCATTATGCTGGTGCTTAAATCCTGTAATTTCTCTTTTCATTGAGAGGGAGACTTTCAATCTCCGTTGCCCGTCATCATCAAATCTTGATTCGATAATCCTGAGAAGGTCTTCATCAAAGACAAGTGAGGTTGTCTTACGCCCATCTTTAGATTGTTGAAGTGGATATTCTGTTACTGTTTCGTTCTGAAATTGAAGAAGAAGCGGTGCTGCACGTATTGGAAGCCCCCATCCATCAGTATCGGTGGCGACCTGATTTGGCTCTTCTAAACCATTTTCGGCTTGTTCTTCGGCTTGTTCTTCGGCTTCGGCTTCAGTATTTTCTTCCAACCGCTCGTCCGAGGATTCTGAAGATTCTAAACCCTCTTCTTTGGAGTCGGGACTAGGGGTTTTGTCATCAAAAAGTTCGGAATCATCTTCCGGCCATTCAGCATCCTCGCTTTCGCCCATAATTGGACGAGAGTGAACGCATTAGATGAAGGTAGTCGTCTTCAACGGTGGATTTCAGCCAACCAAGATTTAACATCTTCGCGTTCTGCATATCCTTTGCCAGCTTTCGTACCAATTACAGTTTCGATTGCTGATTCTGATGCGATTTCAAGTGTTCTTTCGCTCACTGGGCCATTGAATACAATGGCGACTGCTCCGTCAGTACTTCCCGCTGTTTTCGAGAGGGTCGAAGGTCCGACTGGGTCTGAAATTGTACCGTCAACCATAACGAAAACTGCTTTGTTTTTATCAAGGTTGTCGAGGTGATCGAACATTTCGTGAACTTCTGCAGGAGCTTCTGGGGTTTCGTATACTTCTTCCATATCTTCTGCCCAATTCTTGTCTTTTGCTCCGGCTTTTTCATCATCTTCAGCAATCTTCTTTCCTAGAGCATGGGCGAATTTCTTCGCATCGACTTTCATGGAAAGGCATTTTGTTACTGTCTTCTGAGGGAGTAATTCCCATTCTTGGCCGACTGGTGCTTGTGCGACGAAGTCAACTTTCAATGTCTCCATCAATTGACTGAACAACATCTCGCCACCTCGGTCGCCATCAATTGCGAGGATTACGGTTTCCTTGCCGTTGGCAAGGTCAATGAGTTCTTGTTTCATTGTTCCAGCACCATCAGCACTGATAGCGTTCTTTACTCCGCAATTCAAGAGATTTCGAACATCGTTTCGTCCTTCAACAATAATCAATGATGAAGATGATTCAATGTTTGGTCCGCAGGTGAGGCCATGGAAACTGGTTGCTGTACCTGTTGTCATGACTGAGCGAACTTCTTCAATAATGGTTTTTGAGGCTGCTTCGCCAGAATTTACGAGTTTGAGAAGCAGTTCTTTTGCACGGTCAACGACTGCTGTTCGCTTAGTTGCACGAATATCTTGGATTTCAACAACGGAAATAATTGCGTTGCATGGTCCAATTCTATCAATTGTTTCAAGCGCGGATGCGATGATTGCTGTCTCAACATTGTCGAGGCTGCTTGGAATCAAGATGAGCCCATGCACTTTTCCGCCTTTCGATTCGGTCTCTACGTCGACATGGCCTATTCGGGCTGTACGTTGTAGTTTGCGTAGTTCAAGTTCATCTCCGAGAAGTCCTTCTGTTTGGCCCATGATTGCGCCAATAATGTCCTTTCGTTGAACTGTTCCATTTACTTTAATATCGGCACGGATCTGATATTTCATTGCCTTGCCTTGCTTTGAGCCGCCTGAGCGGCCTGAGTTGTGTTTTCGAGCCATATTTATTTCTCCTTCTATCGACATCCCAATGCAAGAAGATGGGCCGTAGCCCATCACTCATTTGCTGCAATTGTGAAGGAATTCACATTGCGTGAAAGGGAGGTGGATGTATCTGCGACGGGCCGACTCCTTTTGAAACCTCTTATGCATTTTTGGCCATAATTTATGTTTTTATCATACAAGAGTTTCAAGAAGAGAAGCGACCTGCCCTTACGCGTGACGACCTCTAAATCTCGGAACTTGGATGTATTTCGAAGTACCGTAGAAGTTATGCTCGCCGACGGGCGCCTTACTCGAGAAGAAAAACGCCTTACCATAAAACTGGCAAGCGCCCTCAACTTAACCGAGGACCAACCAGCCATCATTTACAAGGCCATTCAAGATGGTGCAACATCGCCTGCTGGTGAACTTGTTTCGATGGAGGAGGCCCGTGAGATCTATACGAAAGTGTTCGAAGTTGCAATTGTAAATGCGTCTCTTTCCCGTGATGAGTTCCGTGTTCTCGCTCATTTACGTTCTGCTTTTGAAATTGATGATAAAGAACATGAGAGCATTGAGACACAGTTGCGTGAAATCGTTAAAGAAAAATTCGAGGACCCCTCTGTTGTCGACAAAATGCTCCACACCCTCCGCGATTCGGTAGGACTTGTCGGCGATATTTTTGATACCGTTCGAAAGAAGACTTCCGATGGTGGCCGAAGTGAATGAAAAAGTGGCACTCTATCTCGGTGAGCCCCAACCCAAACTCCTACGCTCGCACCGAAAGATGTTGAAATTTCTCAGAGGCGCTTACGCCGCTGGCGTTCCTGGGATGATGGCAAAACCGGCTACTGATTTGTTGGCTAACTCTGGAGGTTATTCCTTCCACTACGGTTGCCCCAACCCCGAAATGCGCAATATTGCTTCTTGGATTCTCACAAGTGGCAAAGGGTCTCTTCGGCGTGTAGCAAAACTCATCCCCGCGCTTTGGAAAAGACATGGGCAAGAAGACCTCGTATTATCGGGTTTATTGCTTGCAAATATGTCTGAAGAAGAGTTGGGTGAGTCTCCATGGATGGCTTTTATTCACCTTTTGGGTGAGCAAGAACCGCTGGGTGCTTTACTTGAAATCAGTGAAGAGTTAATTCGGGGCGGGCACGAAGTACCTGATGATAAATGGCTTATGGCAATGGCGGGACAAAGCAAACTTTGGCATCAAGTGGCGGTGTTGTTTCTTTCTTTAAGAAAACAAGACATTGGTGAGATTCGCGGCCTTGTAGCAACCGCCCCAGTTGGTGGAGAGTTGTTTGAACGGATACGCAACCATATTCTTTCACAGGAGAATTGAAGCCCTTGCTCGGACAGCGTAGGTGTATGAGTGAGCGATTCCTTCCAACCGCCGACCCGGTGCTTGAGGCTGTTCTCAAATGGACTGTTGCTCGGGATGCTCAAGACGTTCGTCGATTATTGGAATGGTTGCCTGAAGCAAGGTCAAGCCGTGAACGTAAAGCCCTCCTTGACCGTGTGCGAAGCCTATTGGCTGAACTTGAATCTGCACTTGATGGACTCGAAAGCCTCACATGAGATGTTTTTATGGTGACCGTGTTCATTTTAGCTGGTGGGAAAAGTCGGCGCATGGGACAAGATAAAGCGATGATGGAAAGGGGAGTTGGGTATCTTCATACTCTTACAAATCTGTGCGATGTTGACCGTGTTATCACGCTGTGTGGCGAAGGTTTTCGCCAATCCTTGTTTGAAGGTGAAACATGGCCAGATCCCGAGTCATGTCATTCATTATGTGAGGTGTTGCAATGGGCTTTCACACAAATCAAAGGGGCTGTTCAATTGATTCCATGCGATTCCTTTCAATTAGAAGTTGATGGTTTGAAATATTTACTTGCCAGTAAAGGCGGAGTCCCATTAGACGAAAATGGTCGCCGTCAACCGTTACTTGCTCACTGCCCTGCGGATTGGAAATTAGATGAATCGGCGGGCAAAGTTTCTTCCCTTTTCTCAAGTCTTCGGAATCTTGAAATGGGGCACCTTGCAACACAAATGAACAATTTTAACACGCCTTAGACTTGATTTTGGGGTGCCGTTACAAGTTCATCTATAACCTTTGGATACAGTTGGTGTTCTTCGACTTTAACACGTTCAGCGAGAGTGGTTTCGTCATCATCTGCAAACACCGGCACTCGACGCTGACCAAGTATCTCGCCAGAATCCATGCCGGCATCGACATAGTGGACAGTACAACCCGACACTTCGACTCCCGCAGCCAACACATCGCGATGAGCGTGGGCTCCAGGGAATGATGGCAAAAGCGAAGGGTGGATGTTGAGGATTCGAGGTGCCCATCGTTCAACGAATCGGGCTGACACAAGGCGCATATATCCGCTGAGAAGAATTAATTCTATGTCGTATTGCTCCAAGAGTTGTTGAACAAGAGTTTCGTGCTTATGCCTGCGTAATTCACGGTCAGATTCTTCGGGAAGTGGTAGAGAATGGGTCGGAATTCCAAGGCGTTCCGCCTTAATGAGGCCTGTTGCTTCAGGCTGGTCGGAAATGACAACGGCAGTGATATGGCCACAATGTGGTTTTGTTTGCTGGTGGACAACCATCGCATGCATCCCCGAACCGGAGCCAGAGAGGAGTATTGCACAACGAATGGGGTCTGAGGTCGTGCCTTTTCGGAGTGGGATTCCTCCTCTGGCCATGTCATGTGCTACCGAACTAATAACTTGAGGTCTTCGGACATGTGCGCCCATCACTTTTTGGTGGCTTGCTCGTGCGATTGAATAAGGGTGTTGTTGGAATGGGGGTTTCATATTCTTCAGCCACGGTTGAAATCAGTGAGGAGGCTCCTTCTAAACCGTTGTCTAATTTATCAGAAGAAGAGATTATTCAACAGGTCCTTAGCGAGCATAAACCATCGAGAAACGCGTTTATCCGCGGTTTATGGATTTCTATTGGAAGTATTGCGGTCCTTTTCGCCGTAATTGGAGTATTTATCCCTGGTTGGCCGACGACTTCTTGGCTGGTGCTTTCGGCGTATTGCTATGCACGTTCAAGTCAAAAAATGTTCAGATGGCTGTTGACAAATCGTATGTTTGGTGGCGCCTTATTGGAATATTACCGCACAGGAAGGTCGTTACCTTTCCATTCTAAAATCGTCATTGCCGGCATTATTTGCCTTGCTTCTGTTGCCTCAATATGGGCAATTACAAAAGCGGGCGACCCTGGATTTGGACAATCTCTCGTTGCCATCGTCGCTATCGTCGGCGTATGGTGGATTGGTTGGCGGGTTCCAACGACTGTTTAATCATCAATCGGCTTGCCTTTGTATTTTTGGACTGTTGAATAGCCGCATTTAGAATCAAAATTTGGAACAATTCCGTGGACTAATAATCGGAGCCCACCTAGAACAAACCAAAATGACATTACCCATGCTTGGCGCAGGTGTTGAAAATATGTTTTTCCGATGTCCTTTAGGTGGCCCATGTCTAATCGCCCACGCACCTCTGCTTAAACAAGAGGGTGTTTTCCTGCTTTTTCTGGTATCAATGTCGGAAAAGTCGATGTCCTGTGAACAACATCGAAATGCCGCGTTTATCAGCAGCATCAATGACTTCTTGGTCCCGAATGGAACCACCCGGTTGAACGATAGAAGATGCTCCTGCATCTGCTGCTTGCTCTAATCCATCTTTGAAGGGAAAGAAGGCATCGGATGCCAGAACACAACCCTTTGCCCGCTCTCCAGCACGGCGTGCGGCAATACGGACTGCTTCGACCCGACTGGTTTGACCAGGGCCGATTCCTACCGTTGCAGTTCCTTGAACCATGACTATTGCGTTTGATTTTACTTGTTCGCAAATTCGAACAGCGAATTTCATACTCGCAATTTCAGCCTCACTTGGTGATTTTTTAGTTACGACTTTGGCTTTCTCCCAATCGATTACTGGTGCTTCTTCTGTTTGTACAAGCCACCCGCCTTCAATTGGTTTTCGAACAAGAATTCGCTCCAAAGAAGCCAAGCGATTTCCGGGTGACTCAATGGTGAGTATTCTTCGGTTCTTCTTTTGCATTGCGATGCTCTTCGCATCTTCATTATAGGCTGGTGCCATCAACACTTCAATGAAAAGTGGCTCCATTGCTTTAGCCGTTTCAACTTCAAGAGGTTCATTGAAACAAATTATTGAGCCAAAGGCGGATTCTGGGTCGCTTGCTAAGGCTTCCTCAAATGCCTCTTTTTGGGTCTTGCCAAGCGCTGCCCCACACGGATTGTTATGTTTGACAATAACACAAACATGCGGTGTATCGGGCCATTCATCAGTTGATAGTGCTCGGCACAGACGGAGGGTTGCGTCTGCATCTGAATAATTATTGTAGGACATATCTTTCTCTCCTTCCACATGTGCCGTGACAAGAGTTGAATGATTTCCTAATTCACGTGGGTCGGTGTACAATGCTGCGGCTTGGTGGCTGTTTTCACCGTAACGCAAAGAATGGGTTTTGACTGCTGAAGCAAGAAGTGTAGATGGTAGGCGAGCGGTTTGTTCAGAAGTGACATCGCTCAATTCAGGGCGGCCAATCCATCGAGCATGAAGTTCGTCTGCAATTGCTGAATCGTATGCAGCGGTGTGCTCGTATGCATCAAGTGCAAGACTTTGGCGTAAATCCATCCCAATCGATTGCGCATCAGTGGAGTTGTTGAGGGCAGAAATAATTTCATCATAACGAGATGGGTTGCAAGCAATAATTACATTACGGTGGTTTTTTGCTGAAGCTCGAACCATCGTTGGACCGCCAATATCAATCATTTCCAACAATTCTGGGTCTTGTAATGGTGGTTGCTGTGCGGCGGCTGCTGAAAATGGATAGAGGTTACATGCAACAATTTGAATTGGTGGATAACCGAGTTCTGCTAGACCTTTTTGATCTACTTCGGACTCAAGTCGGGCAAGTAATGGGCCGTGGATTGCGGGGTGAAGAGATTTGACGCGCCCATCAAAAATTTCTGGGTGGCCGGTTACATCTGAAACTCCGATGACTTCCAATCCGGCTGCTCGAAGGGTTCGAGCAGTTCCGCCAGTAGAAACAAGTTGGAACCCATGTTGGGACAAAGATGTCGCGAATTCTACGATTCCGGTTTTGTCATAAACACTGAGTAAGGCACGGGGTTGTGGGGCTGAGGTCGCACTCATCGAGGATTCCCGTTATCGAATGCATTGGTCCGATGATATTGAACATAGCGCCGAAGAATTTTGAAAATTCTTACGAATTAATCGCCGCGAGCCGAGATGACTTGGTCAACTCGCAAAAGTCCACATGCTGTTTCACATGCTGCTTCGAATGCGTGCGCCAAAGTCTCCGCACTTGCCCACGCTTGTTCAATTGGCTCGCAAAGACCATTTTTGGCAACTCCAAAACCGGCATTTCCTTGGCGGTGTTGTGAGCGTAGTTCCAGCAAACTATCGAGTTGGTCATTACCGGAATTTGAAATTAGAACTGAAGGTATGGATTCAAGCGCTCGAGCAAATGCGTCCATAGCCAACCGTTCTCGGCCACCGTGTTGTTCTGCGGCGTCTTTTACTGCAAGACTGGCTGCAATGTGTAAACTTCCGCCGCCTAATAGTACCTCACCGGTTTCCATCGCACTGGTGACTGAACACAAAGCATCGTACAAACCTCGAATGATTTCTTCGCTTGCAACACCGTCGCCACCGCCGACATCGACCGTAGCAAGGCCCGCTTTAGAGCCAAAGTTCAGATGAAGACGCTCTCTACGTGCATCGTCGCCTTCGAAAACTTCTACGCTCATGGATTCAAAACTTCCCAAAGAAGGTACGGTCAAGTCGTCCAAGTGGTCAATCAGTTGGGCCCCAGATGCTTTCGCAACATCTTCTGCCCCTGCTCGTTCAAAACCACCGAGGACGAATAATCCTGCATCGACAAAACGGTGAAGTACTCGTGGGTCGATTTCTTCAGCACAGATGACAATCTTTGCTCCGCTCTCAAGAACTTGGAGTGCTTTCTTTTCTAATATGGCCTCCTCTGCTTCCATAAAAGCAACCCATTGGTCCGGGGATGAAATTTCGATCTCTGAATCTCGACTACTTTGTTCAATGGCGATTGGACATGATAGTACAGCAATTTTTCCCGAAGATAAGTTTCGGGGCATTCTGTCAAGGTCGAAGCGGCGCTCCAATACCAAGCCTTGGAGGAGGGATGTATCTGCGATTGTTCCAACGCCTCGCTTTGTCATCCGGACATCTTCGGTTCTGACGTGGAGGACGCCGTTCTTTTCTCCTGCGACCGTTTGTGCTGCCTCGACAATGCAACGGGCGAGGTGTTCGCTACCCGAATCAGCCGAGGTCCCTGTCATCGCCGTCTTCGCAACCAAAATGAGTCGCTCGATATCGGTTGGAGAGATTCTTTCAACCCTTTCATCTAAGACCCTGAGCGTGGTTTCAAGTGCGGCCTGGTAGCCTTCGATAACCAATAATGGATGAAGGCCTTTTTCCAAAAGTCGTCCTGCTTCACGCATCAATTCACTAGCGAGAAGAAGGCACCCTGTAACGCCATCTCCACATGCATTTTCCTGGGATTCGGCAAGTTGGACAAAGGCTTTGGCTGCTGGGTGTTTTACCAGCAATTCTGCAACGATTTTTGCACCGTCGTTAGTTACTGCAGTTTCTCCGCTGGTTTTGTACATCATTTTGTCAAGACCGTTTGGCCCGAATGTTCCTTTTAGGAGATTGCCAAAAGCAACTGACGCGTTGACCAATTTTTGTGTAACTGCGGGACCACTGGTAACAGAAGTAGTGGGTCGAACAATCGCAACAGGTGCGCGTCCTGAACCATCATTCGGTTGAGCCATTGCTTTAAGCGGCGTGAAGCGTATAGATGAACCCTTTCTTCACTTTACTGAGAAGTGAAGCACGCCATTATTCAACAAGAGGGTCACAGTAGGAACACAACGGCTAGACCTGCTGCAATTACCAAACCTCCGCCTACGACGATTGGTAATGGTGTATTGGGCTTTATGCGACTATGTTCTACTAACGGCGGTTTTTCTTTCCTTTGCTTTTCCGGCCTTTGTTCCCGCGATTGTTGTTTTCCCATGCGCGACTGTCCCGGCTACGTTGATCTGATATGTCTTGCCAGTGCCTTTTCTTGGGTGCCGACATCGCCTCGGGCATATCATCAAAAGATTCGATGCTGAGGTGCATCCCGCCGAGTTCGTCTTGTAATTGCCGGACATTTTCTCCACCTTTTCCAATTAGTGTGGGAATCATGTTTTGTGGGGCATATATCGTTGCGCTCGTTTCACCTTTGAATTGGACTTGGCATTGAACTCCGACCCATTGCTGTATCATATGCACCAGTTGGTCTCTGGCAAGGGCTTTGAGAGGGGATATGCCGCTGGATGTGCGGCCTTCGACGGGTACTACTGCTATTTCGGAACCAAAGGCAAACATTTCATGAGTGATTTTTCCACTTGGGAATTCGACCACTTCGATGACGGGTCGGGCAAGTTCCTCTTGCATCCCTGTTGGAGGCTTTACCGTCATTCGCAATTCAAGAACTTGCTGGATTTGTCCTGCTTCAACGTGTATTATCGTGTCAAGAACTTGGCTTACAAGCCCCAATTCTACCTTTCCGATGAGTCTTTGGATGGCTTCGAGCGCTGAATTGGCATGTGTCACACCAAGCAATCCAACGCCAGCAAGACGGACGTCGGCAAAAATCTCAAAGTCCCGAGCGCGTCGAACTTCATCAAAGATCACGAAATCAGGTCGCACAAGGAATATTATCTCTGCGGTTTTCTCCAAATCTCCCTCAAGTGGCGCGTATTGGGTGATGCGGTCGGCTAATTGCAAGTCGCGGGGCGCTTCCATTGTCTTGACCATAGCGCCGATGTCTGTGTCGAGGTACTCTGCTATTGCTTGAGCAAGTGTCGTTTTTCCTGAACCGGGACGACCGCAAATAAATACGCCGCGATGGTGGTCAGATAAACGGTCAATGAGTCGCTCATCTAATTCATAATCGCCGAGAGAGAGTTTTGCTACCGGGCGCACAATGGTGATTTCTCGTGCGTCTGCAAACGGTGGCCAAGCACAGGAAATTCGCAAATCGCCAAGCTGAACAACTTGGCATCCTTTCCGGTCAATTTCAAGAAAACAATCGCTACGGTGGCGGTTTTCTTCAACTAATTCGACTAGCTCTTCTTGGAGGGCTTCCATGCGCAGCGTATCCCAATTTTGTTCGGATTCCACTTCGCTTAATTTGAGATCTCCAATCGAGCCTTGTTTGATTCGTGGAGGGCAATCTGCTTTGAGAAATACTGTGTGCACCTGTTCCATCAACAAGTCTTCAATTGGTTGAGGGAGGGTGGGGTGGTCGCCGAACTTTGCCATTGCAATCAGTCATCGTCCGTAAGGGGGGCATTTCACCCTTCGCATTATGTGAGAGGGAATATCAGTTGTTACTCGGTTGAATAAGTGCGCCAGTCCACCAAAAAGTACCAATGAAACACAGAGATAGGCCATAAGAGCCAATGGTGGGGAAGTCGAATACTCCTATGCAAATTTCAGCAAAGATTGCAATAGAAGCAACGAAACTAAACATCACAAGAACGCCTTGTGAATTAAGGCCAAGTGCGTCAAACGTGATGTCTTTTTCAGATAACCCCCAAACAATTCCAGTAAGGGATGAAAGGCCGATGAAGGTCCATGCTGCATCCATGGCAGTACATTGGAAATACCACGCCAACAAAGCGGCAAGAAAACTACCGATGAACATTCGTTGAACGGTGGTGAAAGAAAGGCCCATGTCGTGAGCGAAGGGTCTTTGATTCTTGAAGACTCCCAAGAACGATGTTCGGCTCTAGACATTATTGTTGTGCCATTTCTGGGCAAGGGATGTGGCTTTGGCGAGTAATGTGGCTGTTTGGATATGGTCGTGTAATATCTCTTCAGTCGGGGTGCTGCTTAGTATAATATGCTTATATTGGGCTTCAAGAGGTGGGGTCGAATGATGAGTTATAATTTCTCGATATCCTGTTTGTGTAGAGCCAGATTCTATGGAGCCGTGTTGCCGGAAGTCAAGTCGTAAATTCTGCTTCATCCCTTCAATAGTGAGTTGGTTCCGATCGGTTTTCCCCCACCCAACATGGACTTCAACATCAAGTTGAGAAAGAATCCCCTGGCCGGGGTATGCCATGTGAAACTTCGCTTGTGGGGCCTCTTCAAGGGGTGCTGGTTTTGAATCAACAAGCGTCACTGCAACGGGAAAAAGGGGGATGCTTTTGGAATTAATTAGGTGGGGTATTGTTGAAAAAGCATGGGATGCTAGGTTTTCAATAACATTCGCGTTTGCTGGTTTTTCAAATGACGAATACTTTGTGTAACGAATAGACTTGACTCGGCCGATATATTGGTTTTGGATGAGTTCTTTAGCAAGTTCAATCCCTGGATGGAAACGTAACAGATATCCGGAATAGAGAGTTCCTTTACTCTTCTTGGCAATGTCGCAAAGAACTTTCACATCGTTGAAAGAGGCCCCGAGTGGTTTCTCAACCAGAACATTTAGTCCCTGTTGCAACATCGCGATTCCAAGAGATATATGGGTTGAATTTGGCGTAACTACAGATACTAAATCAAGAACGTTTGAATGGTGCATTTCGGCCCAATTAGAATAAACGCCAGTGATTTCAGGTGGTAGATTCTCAAGGCGATTTGGGTTGATATCGCACGCATATATTTCATTGACGATTCCTTGTCGCTTCAACGATATGAGTGTTTCGAGGTGCTTCGCCCCCCATCGGCCACAACCGACCACGCCGACATTGAATGACATTGCAACCAATCATTCGTATGGTCGGGGCTTGATAGTGTTGCCTTGTTCATCCTGTGCTGCAAATTGATATTGTTCAACTGCTGTTGTGAAAGAAGACAAGTCCTGTATATTTTGGTTTTCAAAACCAAAGTCAGCATAGAGTTTCGGGGAGAAAGAAAAACCTTCGATACCAATGTATTCTGCCCGAGATACTCGAGTTGTAATGCGCCCAAATCCATGATGCCAAAGCGCAAGGGCAGTTATGGCATCTTGGCTAGTCGGTGATTTCCGAGGTATCCTCGGAAACGGTGGAGTAAGACATTGTTCAGGAATGAGTTTCTTACCTGGGCGCGCATGACGTTTTTTCGACATGATAGAACGCATAAACAGCCATCGAATTTTGAAATGCGAACGTTCTCCGTATGCATTATTAGACAAATACTTGTTTTCAAAATCATAGATGATGTGTTTGATAATATCCCAAACCTCGTGGTCCATAACATAGCCCCAAAAATGGCGATTGGTAGCGACTAAGTGCGTCATCTGGTTTTTTTGTGATTCAACAGAATCATGGTTGATGTTGTAAGCCATTACCGTCCCAATATCGCAAAATTGTTGAGACCAATCTGAAAGATCGAGGACTGTTTGAACATAACTAGGCGCGAGTATCATATCATCTTCGAGTAAGAGAATTCGGTCATAGGAAAGTTCGTCAAAAAGCGTTCGTCGCGCATCGATAAGATGCCGCCCAATACCCCAGTTTTCCTCGCGCAAAACAAAGGTTGGGTTCTCGAACGAGGACGATTCTACTAATTGGATAAGTTCAGATTGTCGTGCTTTTTCTCCCCCGTCAAGATAGACGTGTAGGTCGCACGTGTGTGCCGCTTCATTGGCTTGAAGGGCATGAAGTGTCTGCTCGAAATAATCAACTCTGTTGAATCCAAGAAGTAAAATTGCAGTTTTCATGATTCAACCCTCCTCCTCTGGGCGCTCGAGACAATATCAGCCACCAAGTGCCTCCCGTCCATGGGCTTGCCACCTTGTTCTTCATGATGAAGCAACCGTCTTCCTCTTGCCGAATGGTAACGGTGGAGAGGTTATTTGCATCACTCTGGGTCTGGGCTTGAGCCTGAGCCTGAGCCCGAGCCTGTTGAATCTGAATCATTTGAGGAGGAGCCTTCGCCACCACTACTTGTTTCACTAGATTCTGTAGAATCTTCTTTATCGGTGGCGGTTTCTCCGTCATCAGACTCTGCTACATCACCATAGTAATACGTGTTGTAGGGGTTTTCATAGGCAAGTTCGACACTTGCACTCTGGTCCATCGTAGTCAAATTCGTTGCAGTAACTCCTGCTGAAGAAATTGCGTAGACAAAGTCGCCCATGAAAATTGAGCGGCGAATATTAAATCCATTCCACCAATTTTGGTTATCGCCCCGATCGTATAGGTCTGAATGATCAACGGTTCCGTGAACTGAAAGGTCGCCTGTCTCTTCTGAAACATTAACCAATATCAACTTGGAAACATATTGATAATTCCAATGATAATGGCCGCTTGAATCTGTCCAACTCTGATATCTGTAGGTTGAAAGAGGTATGGCTAACAGTCCTTTTGGAGCCCAATACTGGAAGGCTTTGTGCTCATACGTTGCTTCAGAATATGACCAAACCCATGCGTTGTCATTAGGGTCGGATACTGGTGTAAGGGTTAGGTGGTCATCAACTGCAGGCGAGGTTGGGTCAGTGATGTTGAACAGGGAGAGGCGGGTGCTTGACCAGTCAAGTCCGGTTCCATCAGCATCTCGTGGCCCCATTCCAATAGTTAGTAAATGGTCTCTTGAGAGCGGATGTATGTAAGTTGAAACACCCGGTACTTCAAGTTCACCAAGTATGGTTGGGTCGGTTTCGTCTGACATATCGATGACCCAGAGTGGGTCGATTTGTCTGAAAGTGACAAGATAACAGCGGTCGCCATCAAATCGTGCACTCCAAATTCTCTCCTCGGGTGCGATGTTGTCAACTCGTCCAACTTCGGCTAGGATTTGTTGGTCTGTTTCAACATCGACTGCGCGGGTAAATGTGACAACGCTCGAACTCATTGGTTCTGGGTCTTCCATCCACCACCGTGCCCATTGCCCAGAGGTGCTTGCTACCCGCAAAATCCCTTCGTGCTCAGATATGGAGAATTGGTTCAAAATGGTTCCATTTACTCGGCCTGAACCCGTGTAGATGGTGTCACCTGCTTGTGAGATGTCGAACGTGTGGATATTGGTCGCTTCGCCCATGTTGTCGTTGCCCCAGAACCACCACCAGTCCCAAGCATTTTCTGTCAAAACAAGAACGTCTGCTGAAGCGTAAACAAGAGGGTAATTTCCAACGATGTGGTCAGCTTGGAATTCAAAATTTTCCGATGATAAATCGAAGGTAAAGATACTGTTGAATCCTCGATTAAATCCATCTTCTGGGGCGACGAAGTCTGCGCATTGTCCATCATCCATTGTGTGAACGGTAACTTGCCCATTCGTGCGCTCATAGACCTTTGGAAGTATGTCTTCAAGGGCGAGTAAGTCGAGTGCCGCTTGATTATCAATCATAGTTTGAAAAGCCACTTTTTCACGAACTTCACGGCGAATTGGGTCATCGTAATCGATGTTCCAATAACCATTTGGTAGATTCAACCAGCTCTGAACTCCTGGGATATCAAGCCATGCATGAGTCACTGTTCGGACGGTTGCATTCACTTCTCGTGCAGTCATGTAATATCCTTCGAGATACAATTCCTTCCCCGCATCTGGTGAAGAACGGTTTGTGATGTCCAAGACTGTGAATTTTGTTAGGCTCGATGTGCGCCAAGAACCGTAGTCCCCATCCCACCCCATTGCCGAAGAAAGGGCATCTGACGATGGGATGTTCCATGAAGTGACGGTAGAAATAATGACCAATCGGTCGCCATCTAGCATCATTGCTTGGGGTGTTCCTTCAACAATGGTTGTCGATAGATGGGTTAATTCGCCGAATTCAGGGGTGCCAAATATTTCGAGGTTTTTCCCGTTGAGGAAGTAAATGAAAAAGCCGTCTGTTTTGACAAAGTCCGCTTCATCGACGCCTTGTTCTTGGTTATTGGTTCCTGAATAATCAATGCCTTCTTGGCGTTTTACTGTTGGTGCGGAAGCGCCGTTGGCATCTCCATCCATCGCACTTTCCGCGACCATGTCATCTTCCATCCACATTCCGCCACCGTAGTAATATTCTTCTTCTACTGCTTGCAATAATTGGATTCGGTATTCCTCTGCAATAGATGATTTTAATGAAATTTCCAAGTCTTCGCAATCAGCAAATTGGGATAGGTGGGGGCTGGCGGTGCTACGTTGAACCACTGTAGACCAATCATCGGGAAGTTCGACATCGGGCATTTCTAATTCTGGTTCGGCCATACCTAGGCATCCTGATGCGAGAAACAGGGAAACAAGAAAAACAGCGAGCGTTTTGTGTTCTTTCATAATTCCACTACAGAACCCTAGGCTATGAAGGAATTGGTAAATTGATTTTACGTTCTCCGGCATTCTTGTCCTGTGTGAGTGCATCGGTGCCCTGTGCCGTGAGTTTCCATGGAGACCGTTTCTTTGCAAGGGTCTGTTCGATGAAGGATGATTGGCTCAAATATTTCAGATGGTACGAGGTAAGTTGTCTTGATAGGTGTAATTGGCTCGCTAATTGAACATTGGAAAGTCCGAACTGGCCTGCATCTGACAATGTCTCAAGTATGGCTAGGCGGGTACCTATGACTGGATGTGCAATAGCGGCCATTTGATCGACCGTGACATGAGATGCGGCATATCGCCTCAATTTACCATCTCGCCAAGAAATGATTTGGTTTTGAGCCTCCAAATATTGCAAATGGTGGGCAGTAACTCCGTTCGCCAACTGTAGTGCGTCGCGTAGAGCTGAAAAATGGATTCCTGCGTTTCCTTCGATGAATCCAAGGATTCTTCCTCTGTTCAATTCATCGTTTTTTGATTTCTTTGCAAGGAGTGGTGTGAACAGGGCCATCAGTACTGCTATTTTCACGAATTCAAAAATTCCTGAGCCAAGGAATATCATGGCGATGATTCCGCTGCCTATGCCGATGAAAAGGCCCGGCTCACGCTCGGATTCGTTCTCATCACCACTTTCCATGTGCGCAGGCGCAAAACCCGTTTCATCCTGAGTGTCTTCGGGGCTGGCTTCTGCGCTGGCTTCGTCGTCGTCTCCTGCCTCTGCCAGGGCATCAGAGTCCACCATCACGCTCACGTCATGTGAGGTGAGGCCGAATATAATCGAGGCTATGGCCGCGAAGAGAAGGGCGCGTACCAACCAACTCCCGTTCATGCACCTACATCGCCCTCAAGGTCTTCAAGAACTTGGTTCAATGATTTGACAAATACATTGCCTAGAATCAGAACATTTCGGTGACACTAAGACCAAGCGTGCATTGCGAAGCATGTACTGTGGGGTTTTGACATAGGGGATTATATGGAAATCGAGCGGCGGTTTTTCGTCGCAGATGATGGTTTGCGTCCATGGAGGATGTGTGAGCATCAATCGCAAATCACTCAACACTATCTTGATTCTGTTCTTTTCACCAATAATGAAAATCAACTTATTTATGCGGGCAATTTGATGCTCATCGAAATGAATGATGAAGAAAAATCGCTCTTTGTAAAGACTGGCGAGTGGACTTCTCGTATTCGATTTACGCCAGAGTCTGTGTTTTTGACTTTGAAAGGTAGGCGAACTCATTCTGCTGCCATTGAATTGGAATGGGAACTTGACAGGGAACTGGGTGAGAAAATTATTGGCTCAAAATCGCACCCTTCGATTTCTAAAACGCGTTACTATTGGAAAGGAAAGGATGGTATGACTTGGGAGGTCGATGAATTCGAAGGGGTGCTCGAGGGGTTGATTCTCGCAGAAATTGAGTTGCCGAGTATTGAACACGAACCGCACCTTCCCGAATGGCTTGGTGAAGAGGTTACGGGATTCCATCAGTGGTCAAATGTTAGCCTTGCCATCAATGGCATTGAATGAGTCACTTGTAACTCATTAGAGCATTTACTATCCGTTGTGTTTCAACATCATTTAACTCGTGCATTACAGGTATTGCAACCAATGAATTTGCTGCAATAGCGGTATTTTCAAGCCGTTCTGTATATTGTGGGTGGTCTTTGTAGACGTGTTGTTGATGGCTTGGAATTGGGTAATAACGGCGGGTATCGATGCCAAGACTATCAAAATGGGCCACAAGTGAGTCTGGGTTCGAGGTTTGAACACAATATTGGTGCCAAGCATGTTGTGTGTTTGGCCGTATAGCGGGGGCGTTGAGTGTTTTGTGGCCAACCAAGGCCTGTGTGTACAATTCCGCTTTTTGACGACGAAGTTCGACCCATGTATCAAGATTAGAAAGTTGAACAAGTCCTATTGATGCTGAAACTTCGGACATTCTGAGATTGCTTCCCAATTGTATCGCTTCAAGGTCAGGGCTGCGGCCATGGTCGGTGATTCCGAAAATTTTGTCTTCATACTTTGATTGGGTTGTAGTGAGCATCCCCCCCTCACCCCCTACTGCCATATTTTTTGACGGGAAAAAAGAGAAACAACCGATGTCGCCCATTGCTCCAGCACTTCTCATCGTGCCGTCTGGGAAGAGTTGTTTGGCTCCGTGTGCCTGGGCAGCGTCCTCAATCAAAACTAGGTCGTGTTCTTGACAAAAGGTTACGAGTTCTGAACAATAAGGTTGGCCAAACAAATGAACCCCAATCACCGCTTTTGTTTTGGGGGTTAAGGCTTGTCGAACCTGTTCTAAATCGATACAGAAATAATCGGATTCGATGTCAACAAATACCGGCTTTGCACCAACCAAAAGAACGCAAGTCGTTGATGATATGAATGTGAAAGAGGGGACGATTACCTCGTCTCCTGGCCCGATACCGGCTATACGTAATGCCGCCCAAAGTGCTGAGGACCCATTTTGACATGGTGTCGCACTACGCGCCCCACAATGTTCGGCGAATGCTTTGCCGAATGCTTTGCTCTGAGCACCTTTTACCCATTGTTTGGAGTCGAGAGTGGTTATGGCGGCCACGCGCATTTCCTCGTCCCAAGAAGGTCGGGCCATTGGGATGCGCTCCATGGCTCGGCGAATCGGTTGGCCTCCTTGAGTCTGCTTCTTTGCCCCTCTGGCCATCGCGCCCTTCAAGACCTCCAACGGGTTTGCCTCGCATATGGTGTCTGGAAATGGTGGTTCCATTGATGGCGCTGGTGACTCTAATGAGCCAAGTCTTGCCGATTTGGTTGGCGACATTCTTTCACCAGACCCTATCCCTATAGAGCAACCGGTTTCGACAACCAAAACAAAGAAGAAGAAATTCAAGCCAAGGGGTTTGTTTCTCGGCACCCGAAGAGACACTGGAGAGCCCATCGACATTCAACCGATGGTGTTGGCCCGCCACGCTGCAATGTTGGGTTCAACCGGTTCGGGGAAGACGGTTATGGCAAAGGCCCTCATTGAAGAGGCGGCTTTAGCAAAGATTCCTTCACTAATTATTGACCCGCAGGGAGATTTAGCACGTCTCGCTCTTGGAATTGACCCTGTTGATTTGGAAGACCAAGATGGCGATGTTGCTCGGGCGAAAAAATTGATGGAGATGTGTGAAGTTCGAATTTGGACTCCTTTGCGTAGTAAGGGGTTGCCGTTATGCATTGATCCGTTTCGAGCCCCTCCTGCAGACCTTGATGCTGAAGAGGCAATTACCGCTTGGGACATGGTGGCTGCTGGTTTCACTAGTCTTGCCGGATATGATGTCGAAAAAGCACAAGGTAAGGTTGTCAAACCATTCCTCTACGAAATTTTGGTCGAAGGTACGAAGCATGGATTGAATGTTGGTGACTTCCAGGCCTTAGCTCGTGTAGTCCGGGAACCGAATCAAGAATTCACTCGTAAGTTATATCCTGAATGTTTCTATGAGGTAGAAGAAGGTGAAGAAAAGCCTGATGTGCCTCCATGGGAGGAAGTAATGATTGAACACCGCCTCACAGATTTTGAGGAGCGTTTGCCAAAAACAACTCGTAATGATTTGGCTCGTAGGCTTTCAGCCTATTCTTCGGGCGTTAATCAGTTGTTATTCTCAAATGGTGTTCCAATTGATATCGATGCTTTTGTTGAACCAGCAATGCCGGGAAAAATTCCCCTCAATATCGTCTACCTAAATACGATTCAAGACGAGGCACAAAAGCAATATTTTGTACAGGAATTGTCACGTGAATTGTATGATTGGATGCTCACTCAACAACCTGCTGATGGGGAAATAAAATTGCTGTTCTTCATGGATGAAGTAGCGCCTTATCTACCGCCACACCCCCGAAATCCGCCAGCGAAGGATTTGATTAAATTGATATTCAAACAAGCCCGTAAATACGGAGTTGCTTGTGTTTTAGCGACGCAGAATGTGAGCGATGTTGATTACAAAATTCTCGCGCAAGCAAATACTACGTTCATTGGAAGGTTTACCCAGCCACAAGATGTCGAAAAGGTTCGTCATCTGCTGAAAGAAAGTGGCGGGGACCAGGATTTGGTCGCTCAACTTCCCACTCTAGGCCCCGGGCAATTCCAAATGGTTGCGCCTGATGTTGACCCCGCCCCCGTTCCGATACAATGCCGCTGGCTCTATACTGACCACGGAGCGCCTCTTAACGAAGACCAAGTCGAAGAGATAATGTCCGAAGAAATTCGTGCATGGGCGAAAACTCGCTCTTCTGGCAACACAAAAAATCGTGGGACGGGCGCTGCACACGCTGCAAGTCGTGGTTCTTCTTGGAACACCAAAGGTGCTGACGAAGAATGGGCCTTGGGTGAGGCGCAAAGTATCGTTGGCAATGCACGACTCAAGGCTGTTGGGGGCATGACTGCTGCCGCACATGGTATTGTTGATGATTCTGCATTCGAAATTCGCCTTATGGGTGGCTTAGCGGTTCTCAAGGACGGGCGTGACCCGCTATACACAATGCAAGCGACGGTGAATGTTGCCTCAGTGGTCACTTTGGCTTGGACGCTTGTCGCTCTTATGCTTGCTTGGCGCGATGGTGATTTGGATTGGTGGTGGCTACTCATTTCTATTGGCCTTTCAGGAGTTACTGGTCTGGTCATTACACTTGAACATCTACTCGCCCATGATGCCGAATTATTACAGCGATTAACTCGGTTTGCTCGAATGTTCCAATTGATTCTTGTCAGTTGGTTGTGGGGTTTGCTTATTTGGTCGACGTGGGGTTCACTGGATTTGTTAGGGGCAGAGCCTCTGCTTGAAGTCGTGGTTGTTTGGATTACGTTGTTCACCGGCATAGAAATTCTAAATCGATTTAGACTGGGGAGAATACGGTGGAACGGCGGTTCTGCACTCGACAAATTAGTCGGCGTTAGCGCTGTTTTAACCGAAGTTGAAATTACAGAAATGCGTTCCAATTCCACCGACATTATGTCGGGGCTAAGGTGGGTTTTACACGGCATTACTATGGCTTGGCTTTGTGTTTTGTTGGTAATTGGAAGTACGGATTCTAACATTTCTATTGGCATCTTAGAGCAATGGAGTCGCCCCACCTTGTGGCTTGCCTCACTATATGCATTGATGTTTGGCAGCGAGACTTGGTTGCGCCTCCGCGGGCGTATGCCAACTTGATTATTCGGTTGGCGCTTCATACCAGCGTCCTTGGAACGTGGAATCCGAATTGTCAACTCTTACAAACAGGTCCATAGATGTCCAAACAAGGCTGTTGAAACCGCTTGCCATTCCCGCTTGGCCACCTGCTTTAGCAGTCATAAATTCAAGGGTGTCTGAAGGTGAATGCCATTCTTGCCAGAATGAGATTTCGCCACCAGGGCTGAAGAAATTGAACGTCGGGTAGTCGGCTGAAAAGAACGAGCAGTGGTCTGAAGCGCAGGATTCTGCAATTTGCCATGTTATTGGATTGGCGTCTGTTGGCTGGTATGAAAGATCGCCGTCAATCGTTGTTCCGACCCAATCATACATGATTTGCATGTTGCTCTCGCTGGCACCAGCAATACTGATTTCCCAATCGTATTTGGAAGCGGAAAAAACCTCTCCTCCTGGGCCAATCAATGGCTCGGAAAGAGGAATAATTGGGTAGTTCAAAGAAACCATGTCAAAATTCATGTAGGCTTTTACAGTCACGTTTTCGGGTAAATGGTTGACGTATGCTTGAGAGCCAAGTAACCCCTCTTCTTCACAAGCCCAGAGTGCTGCTACTACGGTGTGGTCGAATTCCATAACAGCAAGGGCTTGTGCCATTTCAAGTGAAACTGTGGAACCGGATGTGTCGTCATTTGCCCCTTCGTTTGTACCTCCCCCAGGTGGGGTGAAGACATAGGCGATATCGAAGTGTCCACCGACCACGATGTATTCATCGGGATTGACTCTTCCCCAATTATAGCCAACAACATTGAGTTGGTCGGGGTCGTCATCATAGCGCGTGACTTCAACAAAATCAAAGCCCATGCCCCACATTTCATCGGCCATGGCCTCGGCTGCAGATTCGTAAGCAGAACCTCCTTCGTGAACTGAAGCGCTCCCACACCATCGGTTATTGTGCGACGTGGTGAGCATGTCGATTGTGTCGTATGCTCGTCGACCGTCGACCAACATCAACTCTTCACTGTCTTGAAGCGTAAGTGTTGCATTCCAGGCCAGTTCGCCGGCAGTAATCGAAATCTCTACTGCATCTCTCTCACTGTCCAGAATTAGAAGTTCGAGTGATTTTATTTCTGCAGAAAAAGTTGTTTCGATTGAATCTCTAAGGACTCCAAATTCATCAACATAAAATAATCCATCAGAGCGGTTGAATGTCCAATCAACGGTTGAATCTACCTCGAGTGTCATGTATTGACCGCGGGTTGCGGTTGAAACTTCACTCACTGACAATTGTTCCTCAATTTCAACACTATTTTCCCCAAAACAACCACCGAGTGGGGCTAGAAGCATGAGTAGGGTAAGTAGGAGCCAGCGCATGATATCACCTCTTCGATACTTAACGACCGAATGCATTCAGCCTTAAACCGTCCGCATATGCTGTATCATTGGTCA
>JABJFI010000073.1 GCA_018662825.1 Methanobacteriota archaeon
CTCCTCAGCCTAAACCTAGCAGACCTGCCACCTTCTCAAGTTGAACGCTTAATCGAAACGATCGATGAAGATGGTGACGGACAAATTGACCTTGCTGAACTGCATGAAACAATTACCGGTGAAAAATACTTTGAAGACAGTAAAGATATTTCTAGTAAGGATTCCGAAGTTGAGGAATCAGAAGATGAGGGCGAAGAATCTGATGAAGAATATGGCGATGAAGAGGAAGAATCTGATGATGAAGAATCCGATGAAGAAGAATCCGATGATGAAGAGGAAGAAGAATCAGACGATGAAGAAGAAGACTCTGATGAAGAAGAATCCGACGAAGAAGAGGAAGAAGAATCCGATGATGAAGAGGAAGAAGAATCCGATGATGAACTCGAAGATATCGATGATATCATCGATGATATTGATGAAGAGTTAGATGAAGATGTTGAATCCAAATCAATTCTTCAACTTATTTCCGATGCAATGGATGAATCGGGCGACTCGCCAAACAAATTCTTTAATTCACTCGATAAGGATGGAAATGGTAACGTATCCGTTGAAGAATTCACATCGGCTATTGAAGGACTCATCGGCGAGGATGTATCTTCGAAAGACATTGAATCGTTCCTCGTTAATACTGATGATGATGGCGATGGAGGCATCGATATTATTGAATTCGTTAGCGCACTAGAATCACTCGATGATGCTGATGATGCAGTCGATGATGATGCTAGGCTATCACCTAAAGTTGACAAGCCATTCCCTACTGATATGCAAAAGAAAATGATGGGCAAACAATGGAATGATGTTGTTTGGCCACTTATCCATATGGTGATAGGGTTATTCATTGCCGCTTGGCTAATCAATGCAATGGGTGGAATTGGTCCATTAAGCGTAGATGGCACTGGCGGTAACGTAGAACTTGAATCGAAAACCGGCCTAGGACTTCCGTCTCAAGGCCTGTATGATGGAGATATTTATCCTTGTGACCCAGAGATTCAAGTCGGAGATTGCCGCAATTCATTGACTCCATTCTCTGGTGATTCTTCATCGATGCCTGCTGGTTTCTATTTCGATGGAATACTAATGATGTTACTCGGCGGTCTTGGATTAACTGGTTCGTTAATTATGCACTTTATGATTGTCCCAGGCTGGCGAGCGCGTGCCAAGGCAATGAAGGAAGTCGAAGATGATACGGATGATGCACGCTCAGAAGATTCGGAGGATGATGACGATGAAACTGAGGATGACGAAGAATCAGATGATGAAGAAGACTCTGATGAAGAAGATGAAGAATCAGAAGATGAGGAAGAAGACTCTGACGAAGAAGAAGCTGGAGATGATGACGATATAGACATCGGCTCCCATATTGGCCTGACTTTTGATGACGAGGAAGTCTTTGGTGTAATTGTCGAATTTGATGATGATGAAGAGACAGTCACCATAGAAGAAGACGGCACTGGGGACTTAGTAACTGGATATCAAGAAGACATGTTTTTGGAGTGAAAACATGACCTCCGAAGACTCTTTGGAGGCTTTGAAAGGTAAATCTTCTTGTCCTGTTTGTGGATGTATTGAACAGTCAGGAAGTGTGCGTTGTTCTGAATGCGGAACATTCCATTCTGGCATACACCTAGAAGAGCGTGAAGCGCCACCTCCGAATGTTACTAATGAACGTGAAGTCATTGACCCAACCGCCTATTCACTGTCTGATCAACACGCGATTCCTGAAGAAGATTTTGAGGAAATTGATGAAATCTCAACATGGGTTGGGGGTTCAACTGATTTCACTATGTCGGACGAGGACGAGAAGCCTTTGGCTAAAATCGAAATCGAGGATTTGAATTTGCCTGACCCCGAATCACTAAGTGATTGATTTACAGTTAGTTTATGTGTGAAGTGAGTTTATATTAATTGGCATTTGAATAATAATTGATGATAAATCATAAATATTGAACTTGTCAATGGTGGGCTCGGAGAGAATTGAACTCTCGATCTTCGCCATGTCAAGGCGACGTCATAAACCCCTAGACCACGAGCCCCTAGGTATCTTGCCCACTGAAACGGTGTATTAAACCACATCGGTGTGAGTGGGTGGTATTAACTGACGATCTTGGAAATCTTGCCCGTACAACCAGGTTGCGAACATACTCCAGCCATTCGCGTTCTACCGTTCTTCATTTTAATGAGCTGACCATCCTTAATCGGCCCATAGGTTTTGCACTTCAGACAAAATCCCTCTACTACATCCATATCAATCGTCTTTCGGACAGAGTAGTTTGACTTAGATTCTTCGGATTATTCACTTACAAAACTCGAGAAGCCATTTTTTCGGGTTTTTCACTCTAAACCCCCCCTACTTTGCGTAGATTTTTCCACTTTATTGAAGGAGTTATTGCTGATGAGTGAAATAAACGCTGTACTGCGTAGCGTTTTTTGAATCTCTTAAACCCTAGCAATCGGCCATCTAAAGTCCAATGTCGTATAACATACATTATGCGACAACACGATGTTTGGTATTTTACTTGTTTTTAGAAATGGAAGCAAGATTCAGTGAATCAAGTTTCGATTCAAACATTCCGACTAGGGGTGGGCCGCCAAAAACCCCTTCCAACCCACCATCTTTAGAATCGAGTTTCTCAACGATCTGTTTTGAAATACGATTCCATGATTTTTTATCTTGGTAAACTGTATGAACCAAAAACAGTCCTTGACCATTGGTAGATTGTGCAATCCATGCGGCGAGACATCCAGCTTGGCGGCGTTTGAATTCTTGCCTAGCCTCGAGCATTCTCCTGAATCTAGCTTCTTTACCCGCTGCTCCAGAACATACGACAGTTTCAATCAAAACATTAATGATTTTCATATTATCACCTATCACATAATTCCTCTTTTAATTGCCTTCTGTAAAAGTATAACTGCTAAATCAATGGTGGATGAGATTTCCTTCGAGACAAGTTGAAACGAAAGGAGAGTGAGATGGTTGCATGCACCAAGCCTCCCAATATTTTCCATCGATGACATTGAAATTAGCAATTGCTCCAACTTCCAACCTTCCATGTATTTTACCAGTAGCATGAGGGGTTGTTTCAGAAGGGTTACGTGTGGCGGCAATTAGCGCAGCAAGTGGATGTACCGAACACCTTTGGGTAAGAAGAGAACCCATAAATGGCATACTTATTGTTTTACAATTGGGATTGAAGTCGGTTGCTACACTCCATGTGAATTCATTCTCGATTGAATCATTAAAGTTCGGCCATTCAGCCCCCATGGCATAAGGAGTCCCAGGCAAAAAACCAGTATTGACTCCTGCCTCTTCCATCCTAATTCTTGAATCATGGTTTGTATAATGAGAATGATCGGCGGTTACAACATTTAGGTCAGCAGCTAAATCTCCACCTCCGCCATCTTTGAATTCATCGATATGCATTCGAATGTCAAGTCCTCCAGTCCGTGCGGATTTGAGTATGTCTTCTGAATGTTCGACTGTAAACCATCCTGGTTCACAAAACACATCAGCGGAACGCGCTAAGCCTTGCTCAAGAACTTTAGGTAACTGATCTGAAAGTATCTGTTCAACATAACCATTCACATCCATACCTGATGGCGAATCATGGGCTCCAAGCCAAGTTAAATCAAGTGAAGGCAGGTGTTCCATCGCCCTCAATTTCGATGCTATTTGTAGTAGCCTCAATTCAGAATCAGTTGTTAGACCATATCCACTTTTGGCTTCTAAGTGAGTTGTTCCAGAACGGAGAGCCGCCCTCATTCTTGTGTAGCCAAGTTTCAGCAAGTCTTCGTCGCTCGCCTGCGAAGTAGAGCGAACGGTGTCCTGAATCCCACCTCCTAATTTTGAGATTTCTTGGTAAGATTTACCTGAATGGCGCCACAAAACTTCGCGTGAACGGTCGCCAGCCCAGAGTAAATGTGTATGGCTATCAACAAGTCCAGGAATAACGGCATTACCGTTAAGTGATACGACTTTTGTTTCAGAATCCCCAACATCCTTTGTATTGGCATTACCATATTCCTCCATTAATTCATCCGAATCTGCAATGGTCTCAATCGTATTTCCTACAACAACTATACCTTTGCCAGGGGCTGAAACCAATGATTCGACATCCAAAAGTGAATGGCCATTCAATGAGCCTTTTCCAGCCAAATGCGCCATCGGACCAACGTCGAGGTATACGGTGCGCATATTGTGCGCTGTGGGCTGAGGGTTGAAGAACAATGGCTCTCTGGCATAGATGATTGAGATGAGTGGTTGGACTCTTGGCATCGAATCAACAGCCCACACATTGTCGTTTGGGTTAGTCGATTCAAATGGCATTCCATATCCTGCATGTTCGGACACAGTTAGTCCAGACAAGGGCGGCATTCATCCTAGAGAAGCGGCCGACCACCACAAGGATGTGGCCCCTTCTTTGTTCTCAACATTACTTGAAACGTATGACTTGTCACCAAATGATATCAGTGCAGTTTCTTTTTCCCAAGGCCCGGGTCTTGGCCCCTGTTTGCGAGTGGGAGCGGCCATTGCACGTGGGATTTCAAGTCGCCTCTCAGTACCTTTAATCGGAGTAAATCATTGTGTCGCACACATTGAGATAGGTCGTCAACAATGTGGATGTAATGACCCTGTTTTACTATATGTTTCCGGCGGCAATACGCAAGTCATTGCACACCTCGAAGGTCGTTACAGGGTGCTTGGAGAAACATTGGACATTGGCATAGGCAATATGCTCGACAAGTTTGCTCGAACACAAGGAATTCCATTTCCTGGGGGCCCCGTGATTGAAAAGCTAGCATTTGAGTGGCTAGAGTCTCAGGAGAACCCGTCGCTAGATGGTCTTGAATTACCATTTGCAGTTCGGGGAATGGACCTGGCTTTTTCAGGTGTGATGACTGCTGCTCAAAGACTCCTAGAAAACGGTGCTGATTTGGGAGCTGTATGTTGGTCATTGCAAGAACACGCGTTTTCTGCATGTGTAGAGGTTGCAGAACGTGCACTTTCACATACCGGCAAAAAAGAATTACTTCTCGGGGGAGGGGTTGCATGTAACACAAGACTCCGAACAATGTGTGAACAGATGGCCGAAGAAAGAGAATCTACTTCGCATGCTCCACCTCGCATGTATTGTATCGATAATGGGTCGATGATTGCGCTGTTAGGTAATATCGAAATGAAGCAAGGGCGTCAAACATCGTATGATGAAAGTGCAGTTGACCAGTATCTGCGAACAGACCAAACTCAGGTGACATGGGCTGTATAGTCCTTCATATCACGCTAATTGTTTTTAAGGAGTCAGTAGCGAGAAGTGTTTGGGGGAATAGAACATCAGCGGCGAGCGACGGAAAAAAGATGAGCCATTCAACCCTTTTGCCCGCGATGCGAGTGCGCAGCGCAACAAGAGAATGAGTGAACGCTCACAAAGTCAGCGTCGCAACTCACCACCTCCTCGTCCAGCACAACGCCCTCAACAAAACAATCAATCTGCACATGATGAATTGGCTAAAAAACGTCAAGAAGCATTGAATAGATTGGGGACTCAAGATTCCTCAACAAAGGCAAATTCTCAGCCTAAAACTCAATCAGAAACCACTGCGGAACCGACCTTTACTAATTCTGTTGAAAAACAAGAGAACGTTGCACCAAAAGTTTCCCGTGAAGACAGGATGGCTGAGTTGAGACGTAAATCCGAAGAATCACGTAAAAATGCGAAAGCACAGCGTAATGATTCTCAGGGATTGGCGGCTGAGGTCAAAACTGTAGAATCCGAACCTGTTATTGAATTTGTTTCAGCGGAGCAAACATCGGCCCCTGATGCTGCAGTTGCTCTTGCAAAACCTGATAATTCGGTTCCAAAATCGAGAAACGATGTCTTCAAAACAATTCAGACTGAAGTTGCAAAACCATCTTCCGACCGACGGCGTAAAAGACGTCGTGGTGACAAGAAAGGTGGCGGTCGTCAAAAGCAAGAAAAGAAACTCAACCGTCAAAAATATCTCGAGTACAAGTATGCAGCTCGTGATCTTTTAGATAACGATTCTATTGCTGAGGAACATCGTTCCAATGTCCTCGGCCAAGTATGGGCTAAAGGTGAACGGATTGGTGTGCTAGAAGCGCTCGAATTCATTGAACAAAAAGTGGAAGAAGAAATTCTACCACGTGAAGTCGCAGATAAACTAAGAGATTTAGTTTCTCGTATGACAACCCGAAGGTGAAAAATATGACCGAATTAACAGTAAGCGCAGACATCGTAGCAAGTGTACATTATACCGGAACTCTACCTGAAAATGGTGAAGTTTTTGACAGCAGTGAAGGCAGAGAACCACTGTCGTTTTTGGTTGGACATAAGCAAATGATTCCAGGATTTGAAGAAGAAATAATGGGTTCAAAGGTTGGCGAAAAGAAGGAATTCACATTAACCTCTGAGCGAGCCTATGGTGACCGCGATGATGCAGCAGTCATGGAGATTCCACGTGCACAATTCGCTCAACTAGAAGCTGAAGCATCTTTGGAAGTTGGAATGCAACTTGTGGCTCAAATGCCACATGGCCCATCACCATTTACAATTACCGTACTGACTGATGATGCTGTTACTGCAGACTTTAATCACGCATTGGCAGGAAAATCTCTTACTTTTGCTGTGGAAATCATTGAACTGCGAGAAGCAACAGATGATGAAAAGTCCCATGGACACGCCCATGGCCCAGATGGTCACCATCATCATTGATACGTGCGAGTGTTGATGAAGCCCCTCTTCATGGAGGGTACATGGTCAGTCAGCGTAAGGATGACTGGAAAACTCTTAGCGGTCTTGATTTAGATTTGCAGAGCACGAAGAATTCACTTGACGAATTGGGCGTAGATTTGAACGAAATTGGAGAGGCTGGTTCGCCGCCATATACTAGAGGCGTCCATTCAACGATGTATCGTTCACGATTATGGACAATGCGTCAATATGCAGGCTTTTCGAGTGCAAAAGCGACGAATGAACGGTTTAAACTATTACTCGAGCGTGGTCAAAAAGGGCTGTCTGTAGCATTTGACTTACCAACTCAACTAGGCCTTGATGCTGATGATGAAATGTCACTCGGTGAAGTTGGAAAGGTGGGAGTTTCTATATCGACAGTAGATGATATGCGCCAATTACTCGATGGCATCCCACTGGACAAAGTGAGTACTTCGATGACCATCAATGCTCCTGCCATGGTTTTGCTCGCAATGTACATCGCCGTAGCTGAAGAACAGGGAATTTCTTCTCAAAATATACTGGGCACAATTCAGAATGACATTCTAAAGGAATACATTGCAAGGGGAACATACGTATTCCCTCCCGCACAAAGTATGAGACTTATTACAGATATTTTTGAATACTGTGCTGAAAATGTTCCCAAATGGAATACAATTTCCATTTCGGGATATCACATCCGTGAAGCGGGTTCAACTGCTGTTCAAGAAGTTGCTTTCACCTTGGCTAATGCTCTGGCATATGTCGAGGCGGCTATTGAGAAAGGGCTCGAAATTGATTCCTTTGCTCCACGCCTTTCGTTTTTCTTCAACTGCCACAATGACTTTTTTGAAGAGGCGGCTAAATTTCGTGCAGCACGTTCCCTTTGGTATGAATTGATGAGTAGCCGCTATTCACCAGAAAATCCTAAATCATCGATGCTTAGGTTTCACACTCAGGTTGCTGGAGTTAGTTTGACAGCACAACAACCTCTCAATAACATCGCCCGCGTTACTATTCAGGCCTTAGCAGCCGTATGTGGGGGGACCCAAAGTTTGCATACCAATTCCTTTGATGAAGCACTCGGATTACCAACAGAGAAGTCTGCAACTGTGGCTTTGAGAACTCAGCAGATTATTGCCGAAGAGAGTGGGGTTGCTGATGTAGTGGACCCATTGGGTGGTTCGTATCATGTCGAATATTTGACAAAGAAAATTCATGATTTGGCTCTTGAACAAATATCAAAAATTGAAGCACTTGGTGGTTCAATGAAGGCTATTGAACAGGGATGGCAACAACGAGAAATTCATAACGCGGCCTACCAACATATGAATGATGTAGAGTCCGGTAAGAGAAAAATTGTCGGGGTAAATCATGGTTTGATGGACGACGAAACGGAAACTGAAGTTCTCAAACTCGACCCTGCGGTTGGCAAGGAACAGTGTTTGCGATTAGAAGAATTGAGGGCTACTCGGGATGCTCAAACTGTAGCGTTATGCCTTGATGCAATACGTAGCGCTGCTCAATCTGAAGAAAATTTATTCCCACATGTTTTGCATGCTGTCAAGAATGACTGCACTCTTGGTGAAATCATTCAGGCGTTGAAAGATGTGTTTGGTACATGGATGGCACCAAGTGGTTTTTGAGGTGAGAAAATGAAATTTGGACCAATACATGTAGATCACATTGGAATTGCTGTAGATAATCTCGAAGATGGTAGTTCTTTTTGGCGACTCCTTGGATTAATAGAGCAAGAAAACGATGAGCATGTGGAAGACCAAGGTGTTACAACCAGGTTTTTTTCAACTAGCCAAAGTGATGAATTAGAACACCCTACACAAATTGAATTGCTCGAACCGTCTGGACCTGATACCCCAATTGGCAAATTTATTTCCAAGAGAGGTCCTGGAATCCAACAAATATGCTTTCGTGTTGGGGATTTGAACGGATTGATAGAGTATTTGATTCACAACGGTATCGTCATGATTGATACCACTCCTAGAAAGGGTTCAGGTGGAAAAATGATTGCCTTCGTCCATCCAAAATCAACTGGTGGAGTCCTTGTTGAACTTGCCCAAGCGTAAGCAACTTCATGACGATGAGGGGTAAGCATCATAACATTCCAACTCTACAACAAATTGATGCGAACCTGTGTAGATAACCTCATTGCTTTGCCCCATATTGATGGTCCAAGAATTCGTAATGAAGTTGAATTCTTAGCAAATCGATTAGAAGTCTTGAGACAACAACGACAGATTTCTAATGAAGCATACCTTGATGCAGGTGCTATTCAAGGTGCATTTGACATGATTGGCAACCTTGTTGAAATGGGAGTTTCACAACATGAAATATTTTCTCAAATAAAGCAACAATTAACACGCGCATGTAACTTAGAAGTGAAGCACCCTGGCTTGAACCATGCAATTGAAACCGGTCGCTTAGCATGAGGGATTTGATGTCGAAATCGCTTCTTTCAATTCAGGAAGTGACAAAAAACTTCGCGGAAGTTGAAGCATTGCAGGGGATTAGTTTAGAAATTTATTCAGGAGAAATTGTAGGTCTGGTTGGAAGTAATGGGGCCGGAAAAACAACTCTATTACGCCTCATGGCTGGAGTTTACAAGCCATCGAGTGGTTCTGTTAATTTGAGCAACGGCAAACCAGTTGCTAGTATGAGGCAAGAATTGGGCGTAGTTCCCGAATCCACAGGACTCTATTCTAGGCTTACTGCGTGGGAAAATATCCGATATCATAGCAGAATGCATGGTGTGCCGGATTCAATTGCTTGGGCTCGAACAGAAAAATTCGCGGAACACCTAGATATGAAGGATAGTTTGAGTCGCCACACCAAGGGTTTTTCTCGCGGAATGAGGCAAAAGACGGCATTACTCCGTGCACTAGCACATGGACCCAATATTCTCTTGCTCGATGAGCCGACGGCAGGTCTCGACATTACCAGTGCTAGAACTGTCCGAGCATTGGTCCGACAATTACGTGATGAGGGAGGTACTGTGATATATTCAACACACCAATTGGCAGAAGCGCAACAAGTATGCGATAGAATAGTTATTATTCACAATGGTGAGATTCGTGCTGATGGTTCGCCAACCAAACTCTTGCAAGATACCAATACTCAATCACTAGAAGATGCATATGTGTCACTAACCCTTGACCAAGCACGAACACGGCAAGAAGATAATGGCAAAGAAAGCGCATTCAGCGGTTGGTGGAGGCGGCTTTTCACGCCAAGGGCACCAGATACTACACTCGAGGTGAATGAAGATGAGTGACGGTAGTCTAAAGCGAGTTGGAGCAATCGCCAAAAAAGAAATTGTAGAATTTACAAGAGACTGGAGGACAATCATTGCAATTATTGTTATTCCTCTCCTAATGTTCCCCCTGCTGTTCATCATGTTTCCTGTGCTACTAGAATCTGAAGCTGCAGAACTCGATGCTCTTGAACTCTCGATCATCATCCAGACCGATGCATTACCTGAAAATCTAGGTGAAAATATTTCTTTCAATGGCATTGATTTTTCGGTAGAATTACTACCTAATCTATCGAGTTTATCAGTCCCTGGTAATGACTTGGAACGCGTAAGAAATAGTTCTACTGATGCAGTTCTACGGCTACAAACTAACGAGGATGTATGGAGTTATGCAATTCTCCACCTCTCCACTTCCGAACGTTCGAATGAAGCAAGGAATCGTATTCTCAATGTACTTTCAGATTGGGAAGATTCTGAAGTTCGTGAGCGTATTGAACAAGGTGGAATGGATGTAAATTCCACTCTCGACCCTCTACGTTGGGATGGGGAAATCTCCGATGCGGATGTGGCTACAAGTGGTGAACAATCAGGAATGATTCTATCTTTGTTCATACCTCTTGTATTGGCAATATGGACGTATTCAAGTGCGATTCAGCCATCGATTGATATGACCGCTGGTGAGCGGGAACGAGGTACATTAGAGGCACTACTATGTCTCCCATGCACCCGTATGGAATTATTACTTGGCAAATGGCTCGCAGTTGCAACAATAACAGGAGTCGGGGTTTTATTACAGATATGCGGACTGTTATTCGCCATTGGATATCTTGCTTCATCGAGTTTCATTGGGGTCCCACAACTGTCAATGATTTCTATTGGTCTGATTGTTCTATCTATCATGCTCTTTGCCATAATGGTTGTTGCATTTGAATTGGCCTTAGCAATGCGTTCACACAGTGTTAAAGAAGCAGGTTCTATTCTAGCCCCTGCATTGATGCTGATATTGTTCCCAGCACTATTTACACAGGTTATCAACTTAGATGGAATCGAGGGTTTCTGGTTTGCGATTCCCGTAGTGAATATTCTGTTGGCATTACGTGAACTTCTTATGAACCGCGTTATTACTGAACATGTCCTAATCTGGGCGGTTTCGTCAGTGATTTATGCAAGTTTAGCAGCCTACTATGCTTCTCGACAGTTCAATCGAGAAGATATTGTAACCTCACTTTCTTGAATTAAGAAAAGTGAATAAGTGCATTTCGAACAACCTCGATGATCAAATCAATCTCAGCAGAAGTAATTCCAAAATGTGGAGTGAACCTCAAGGCATTTGAACCACCATGTATTACTCCAAGACCATGTTTACGGCACCATGTTTCAACTGCATCAAATCCAATAACAGGAAATTTGTTTGGTTCCAACTCTGCACTCAGTAGCAGGCCTGTACCTTGAACTTGAGTAATCACTCCCGGCATTTCAATAGCGAGTTTCTCCAATTTGTCAACAAATTCAATACCTCGAAGGCGTATGTTCTCGCGAAGTTCAGGGGTAATTTGGTCAAGTACTGTGCATGCAGTCTCCAAGGCTCGCGGATTTGTAGTCATGGTGTTTCCATAAATTCCTACTACATAGTGTTCCGATGCTCTTTGATTTAGACCAAGAACAGATAATGGATATTGACCTGCGTTTAGAGCTTTGGACCATGTCTCCAAATCGGGGCATTCTGCATCTTGGAAACCATCATAATCAATTATCGAAAGGCAACCTTGGCCACGAATACCGGCCTGAATGGAATCAACCAAAAGCATCGAACCGTGTTCAAGAGTCAAACGCCGAGCAGCATCATAGAATTCTCGTTCAACACAGGAACCAGGGTTTCCTTCTCCTTGGACTGGCTCAATTGCCATCAATTCGATAAAATATCCTTCATCGTCGGCTTTGGCAAAGGCCGCTTCAAGTGCATTTACGTCATTGGCAGGGACTAAAATTAAGTTATCTCGGTCTCTAAAAGTCGCAAGGTTTCGATCGTATGCAGGTTTACAGGAATGAGAAATTTGGGCTGGCCTGTCGGTTCTGCCATGAAATGCCTTTTCTATGGCCATGAGCTTGATTTCCTTTCCTTCATAACGACCTCCTGGGCCAGTTAATTTTCGCGCATTTACATCAGCAATACGCAGACTCACTGTGACGGATTCTGAACCACTATTCATGCAAATGAAACGAGTAAATGGGCAAGAGCCACGAGTATGTCCCAGTTCCTTCTGCAAACGACTTGCTAGGCGTTTATGGCTATATGACGGTGTCATGACATTCGCCATCACCCAATTTTCAGACATGGAAGAGATTACTTTACTTGGGCCATGGCCGCTTCCAAGCATACCATATCCGCCATTGTCATGAAGGACTGCACCATGAGTGGTGATTATCCATGGGCCACGTGCAGCAAGAGCGACATAAGGATTGACTGTTGCCGGAGCATAAAAATTAATGAAATCAGATTGAAGTTTTTCCACCAATTCGGATTCTGGAAGTGACATCATAATCTCGCCAAATTCAAGTTCAAGGGTTTTACGCCGAGATATAGCTTCAGAAATAGCAGTTGCAAGGCTCGAATCGGAAGAGAGGAATTGTCGGATGACTTCATCTGGTAAACCAACCGTATCTCGATGTCCAGAGAGGTTTCGTATACTTTCAAGTTCGGCGAAAGCATCAGCAGCATGTTGAGGCATCAAATCAATGGCACTCAAGGGGTTCTTTGAACATTCGCTTCAGTTCTATTGAATTTTGCATATATTGAGGGCAAATTCAGAATTGGTAATACTCTAGTATTACTCTGCGAATATTTATATGGAGTTGATTGAACGAACAATCATGCCGAAAATATCTTTGGACATGCCAGCTGAACTAGTAGAAGACCTAAGGAAGCATGTTGGTGACCAACATAAATTTGTAAGTTTAGCAGATGCAGTGCGTACTGCCTGCCGTAAACTATTGGACCAACTGGATGAAATTGATGCAAGGCATGGGAGGCAGTGATTGAAATGGTAACGCAACTAGAAGCAGAAAACGCAGTCAAAACTTTGCTTGAGTATCTTGAAGGAGATGCGCAAAGGGAGGGTTTGGAAAAGACACCGCAACGTGTAATAGAATCTTGGAATGAAATTTTCTCAGGATACTCATCAAACTCTGAAGAACTTCTTCAATCGACGTTCAATGGAGAGGGTTATGATGGAATTGTTCTACTCAGAGATATTGAGTTTCATTCGACATGCGAACACCACCTGCAACCGTTCAGTGGCAGGGCGCACATTGCATATATTCCAGTCGACAGAATAGTTGGAATCAGTAAATTAGCACGTATTGTTGATGCACATGCGCACCGATTGCAAAATCAAGAGCGCATAACCAAGGGTATTGCTGATGACCTTGAGAAGCATTTGAATCCACTTGGTGCTGCAGTAATTCTTGAAGCATCACACGGGTGCATGCGTTGTCGAGGCGTGCGCAAACAGAATTCTGTGATGACAACTTCAGCAATGCGTGGAGTGTTTTTCGATAAAGCAGAACCACGACAAGAATTGATGCAACTCATTCAATCAAGACCACTTTGAGGTATTTTCATGAATGAAGAATCATGTGAAATTTCGGGCCCCGAGCCTGTTGATTCTGCAACAGATTTAGGTGCGGTCTACAATATTGTAGAAATTTTCCATTCGGTTCAAGGCGAGGGTTTTCACGCAGGTATACCTCATGTATTCATTCGTTTCGGAAAATGTAATCTGCAATGTGAATGGTGTGATACTGATTTCGAAAAATTCGATGAAATGGCAGCCGTTGACATCCTCGGAGAAGTGATGAAATATCCAACTAAGAGAATCATTTTCACTGGTGGCGAGCCGATGTTAAATGACTTATGGCCACTACATAGATTATTCAAATCAAGAGGGTATCAACTTTCATGTGAATCAAATGGAACCATCGAGATTCCTGAGGGGTTATTGGACTGGGTTTGTATCTCGCCTAAAGACCAAATGTATCCTCAAGTAAAAATTCGACAGCGAAGCGGAGACGAATTGAAATGTGTCTATGTGGGTCAAGAACTATCTCTATATGCGGACTTAATGGATGGGTTTACTCATCACTTTTTGCAGCCATGCTATATGGACGCGGAGAGCGTAGAATGGAATGGAAATAACTTCGCCTTGACTGAAGCGATTGTCAAAACTTCTCCACCGTGGAGATTGAGTCTGCAAACGCATAAATGGATGGGTGTTGATTGATGAAGCGAGCAGTCATGGCACTCTCCGGTGGAATGGATTCTACCGCACTCTTGATGCGACTTTTAGATGCGGGATATACCGTCGATTGTCTATCATATAATTATGGGCAAAAGCACAGTATTGAACTTGAACGTGCAAAAGCGAACATACTATATTTGTTGGAAAACAACATCAAAATAGAGCATAAAATTATTGATTTGTCAAGTGCAATGGGCGTGTTTGAAAGTTCTTTGATCGAAGGCGGAGAAGATGTGCCAGAGGGTCACTATGAAGCCGAACAAATGAAATCAACAGTCGTGCCAAACCGTAATGCAATATTTGCATCTATTTTGTATGGATATGCACTTTCTATTGCAACACGTGAATCAGTAAAGGTTGAAATCGCTCTCGGCGTTCATTCTGGTGACCACGAAATATATCCTGACTGCCGTCCTGAATTTTATCACGCCCTTGAACACGCTTTTGCAGTTGGTAATTGGGAGAGTGAAAATGTTTCATTTACATTACCCTATTTAGATGGTGATAAGGCAACTATTCTACAAGATGCTCAAAAAGCAATATCAAGTCTGAATCTTGATTTTGATACAATTTTCGCTAATACAAATACATCCTACAATCCCGATGAACATGGCCGTAGTTCGGGAAGAAGTGGCGCGGATATTGAGCGGATTCTGGCGTTCAATAGCCTAGGCATTGAAGACCCAGTAGAATACCAAACATCTTGGGAGGATGTGCTACAAAACGCACTGTCAATTGAGAGAAAATTCAATGATGACGACTATCGGAAACGGCTTTCAGAAGAACAATATTTTGTTACTCGCCAAAGTGGAACTGAACCTGCATTCACCGGAATATATTGCGATGAAAAAAGGAATGGGGAATATTTTTGCATCTGTTGCAATCACCTGTTGTTCACCTCATCCATGAAATTCGATTCAGGGTGTGGCTGGCCTTCATTCCATACCGAGCACCGAGATGCTGGCATAAGGCATATTGATGATGATAGCCATGGAATGCATCGGATTGAAGTGAGGTGTTCAAAATGTGATGCGCATTTAGGGCATATATTCGAAGACGGCCCCAAGGCATTTGGCGGCCAACGATATTGCATTAATTCCGCTGCATTAGAATTTGAGGAGAGAGAAATATGACCACAAGAATACGACGATTTGTAGAAACTGATACTGGGCATCGAGTTCCTAATCACAAAAGTAAATGTAGACATATGCATGGCCATCGCTACCGCTTTGAGGCTGAAATTGAAGGAGATACTGTACAAAAGCCCGGAGTCAGTGAGGAGGGAATGCTGATGGATTTTTCTGATGTTAGCACTATTCTTATGACTTATGTCCATGATATTATCGACCATGCTTTTGTTGTCTATGAAGGAGATGAAGAGGCAAGAAAGGCTTGTGAATTTATGGGTGAACAACATCGAACTGTTGTTGTACCTTTCATTCCAACAGCAGAAAATCTTGCTAAATGGGCATTTGAACAAGTCGAACCGCACATTGTTACAACCTATGGAAATAGATTGAAATTAATCGCCATGCATGTAAGGGAAACTCCGAAGAGTACTGCATCATGGATTCCATGATTACTCTTCTTCTACAGGCGTAATTTTACGGCGCCTCTGGCTCTTCCATTCACTATTGCCTGATACATACTGCAGAGCTGTAGTGGCATCAAGAATGCCCCCAATGAGGCGTGTTGCTTCATCTTCAGTTGGCATTGAACGCATTATTCCACGCCGCAAATTGTGAGAAAAACTTTCCCGTCTCTCATCATTTCCAGGTAAAGCCTGACCCATTTCTATAATGCCTTGGTGAAGTATTCCCTTCAATGTAGGATTGATACTACGTTCGAGCGGAACAATATCGGGCATTCCTGGGTCGTTTCCTTGACTGGATTGAACGATTGAACGATGTAATTCGTATACACAGGCATTCACTGCATGAGAAAGATTGGCAATCGGATACCCTTCCCATGTCGGTAATGTCACTAGAAAATCACAAAATCCGAGTGATTCGGTAGACAGCCCCTTGCCCTCTTCACCAAATACAAGGGAAACAGAATCTGTGAAACCTTTCAATCGCTCAGTCATCTCCCAAGGGTACATGAAGTGACGAAAGGTTGTCTTTGCACCAATCTCGCGTTTACCAGATGTGCCAATAGTAAGACTGCAATCTGCTGTTGCTTGTTCGAGTGATTCAAAAACCTCACACTTATCGAGAATTCTTCCCGCATGTTTGGCCCGATTACGAGCTTCGATATCATCTGGTGAGCATGTTGGGGAAACAAGCCGCAAGGAGTCAAAACCATAATTCAGCATACTTCTACATACAGCCCCAAGGTTACCTGGGTGCGATGCCCCGACGAGTATGATGTGCAGATTGTATCCTCGATGCGGAAGTGGTACTCCTTGCCTATCTCCCATCATCATTCCTCCTCACTTTCAGGTGAAACTAATTCTTCACATTCTAAAATCCAGCGAGGGTTACATGGTTGGTAAAGAAAAAAAAGGTGTCCACCTTCTTCACGGTCAACCATTACAAGTGAACGTTTTCGGATTCCAAATTTATTTCGGAGTTGAAGAATAAGTTCCTCAAGTATTTCTTTTGACTGGTGATGAACTGATACAGGGGTGCGGTCCCAATTGACACGCACAGGCACTTCATCGCCTCATTCAGTCTACTCGGCGCTGGCGGTATGTGGTGACATATCCAGCAATCCAGTTGCGGAGTTTCTTTGATTCAACATCTGTGAGTTCTTGGACCATCTTCTTGTTATGGTCAAAATCGTCAGTGAATTTCTCACCGTGATCTTCAACAAGATGGATTGCGCGGATTTTAATAAAACTTGGTCGGATATTTCCCATATGATTCACTCCTCAAATAATTTGACTTCGATTGGAATATCTGGCTCATCGTGTCGAGTAACTTGCAAGCGAATCTTGCGGGGTGGGTTCTCGATACCACGGGACCAGATATGTTCGTTGACACTTGGGTCAATCCAAACTTCTTCATCTTCGCGAACTTTCAAGTGATGAATCACATGTTCACGGATGATTTGGATTGCACGAGGTGCACGCTTGTAACGGGTAATTCCCCACGCTTTGCGTAGAGGGACAGTCAATTCAGATTCATTTGCACGTACCATCTTAATCACCTCATCGTTGGAGCTTGCTTCGGCGCCAGTGGTGTCGCTTTGGGTGCGACACTGTGTTTCGGTCGGTCTTTAACATGACCCAAACGGGGACACGTCGGTTCTGCTTCCCCACTTTCATGAGGCGTATTTTCTTAGCTGCTGGTTTATTTCTTGACATGTTCGAGCACCTTCTCAGATTCTTCGGATGGACGCACTACGGCGGCTCTTCGATTGGGATAGGAGCAATTGTTTCAATTGCTCATCATTCATGATGGAGTTCATCTTTCCTTCGTTATGAAGTTGAACGATTGTTTGTTTAATCATTTCAGCACGTTCTGGAGCTGCTAATGCAAGAGTTGTGAGCCGAGAACGGGCTTCTGGGGAAAGCAATTTTTTCATTGCTGCGTCGAGGTTCTGTGATGCTTGTTGCTCTTGTTGAGCTTTGATTTCAGCATCAACCTGTTGAGCAGCCTGTTGCTGAATCTGTTGTTGAAGAGCCAAGCGACGTTGTTCACGTAGTTGGTTCAACTCATTATCTTGAGCCGAAACCATACTTGTCACCTCATTCACGTCCTTCAGTATTTCGAAAGCCCTGGATATTGTTCTTCTGCAAGAGGGCGGCACTCATGTGCTACACCATCGATCATCTTGTGGCCGGCTGCAGTGATTTGGCGTCCCTTGAATAATTGGAGTTGGTCTCCATTTTCATCTTCAACAACACGACCGGGGACTTTCTCGACAAGTCCTTTGTCCTCAAGTTGTTGAAGTGATGTTCGAATAATATGTCGGGAAGCAACACCGGGAGTATTTGGGCCAGCACCGTTGTCTTTACGACCGCCAAATGCTTGAGCCAAATGAGTGACACCAATTGGGCCTTCTCGGGCAACCTTTCGAAGAATAGCAGCGGAGCGTAGGAACCACCAATTTGATTGGGATGGAGGGCGTTCACGATCGACACCAGTTTTTACAAATTCGGCCCACTCTGGGGTGGAAACGCTTTGAGTTTCTTCGAGACGTGCAGCAAGAGCTGGGTTAAAGATTTCAGCGGGTATATCGTATAGAGTCGTCATGATAAGACACCGAGCATTTTGCCGACCGAACTCCCCTATATGAAGAGAACGGGTAAAACAGTCCGCAGCATGAACGCCTATATCCTTCAGTTATGCGAAAAATGGCTGTGACAAGGGTTCAAGAAAGAGAGGTTCGTGGCGGGGTTGATGAAGAAGGCCCTAGCACAGAATCCGAATCTCTTAAGGACATTGTTGGGCTTGTCCGTCACCTTGATTCTCTTGCTATCGTATGCAGTCTATGGCGCCACAATATCGCCCTCATACTATCTTTATGACACAAATTCGCATGTAACTGAGCATGTCATTGACGACCCGACACCTCTCTATCAAGAATCAACAAATACTACTACATGGGTTTGGGAAATTCCTGCAAACGGTTCAAATCTGACTTGGGTACACCTTACAGCACTCGACCTTTCTTCGGATTCAACTGTTAGATTAATCAATGCTGCGGGATTGTATAGCCATCGGCTTCTCGGCATCGAATCCGACCAAGCATTCAGTTGCGCAGTGCACTGTCAAAAAAATTCAACACATGAAGTTGAATCCCCTGAAGGAGATATAATTGTGATTCATGCACTCACTTCCTATGACCCAGCACGACGGAATAATGGCACTGTATATGGCTCAGATATCATAGAGGCGACTTTGGAGGCTAAAGCATTGATTGAATATGAGCACATGCCGTCAATGTTAAGAGTTGAAATTATCGAACAAGGTGAACGGCAAACGTCTCCCGAAATTATCATAGTTACTGTCAATGAAGAATTTAATTCAATTTCGGTGTTTTCAATTGATGCAGCGACTGAATTTATGTGGGCACTTGCAGCTGTTGTAGGATGTTTCTCAATGGTTCTCATTCCATCCTTCACAGTATATTTTGCTGCAAATGCGCGAGAAAAGAAGGACCAAGTGAAATTGAAGGAATCCGAAGAGCAAGTGAAAGCATCTCTTGAAGAAGCATGATTTTATCTTTCTCCCAATTGCCTCATATATATTGAAGACATGTGGTGCAATGAGCGCCATGCAGAAGTTTGTAGGATATCTCCTTTTGTTTCTCTTGGTTGGAAGCAGTGTCCCGAATTTGCCTGTGGATGAGATAGCCGAATCACCGGAGATGGCATCTTCTGGTCGTGCAACTGGCGTTGATGTTATTGTTACAGATGTGTCTTTCTCTTATACAACTGCAGGTGATGAAGAACAATATCGAATGTTTTCATCAAATTATCCAGTGCCAGGATTCAACAGACCTGCGCTTCTATATGTCGTCGATGCTGTCGTTAATGTTCCAATACAAGTTGATGTAATGGTTGAAAACCTTGGAACTGCATCTTCAGGAACTATTGATGTCAACATCAAAGTGCTCCACAATGAATACATCCTTTTCGAAATGGTCAATGAAACAGTTCAGTTAGGTAGTTTGAATGGAGGCAATTCGAACTCTGTTTCAAAATCGTTTACTCCAACCTATGCTGGAAACCATACTCTTGCCATACGCGCAACATCGACCATCGTCGATGATAATCCTCAAAACGATGAGAAAATTGGAAGCCTTACTGTTGCTAGCAGTTACTTCAATTGTGATAATTTAGCAGGTTGGAGTGCAGGAACTCAATGGGGGTTAAGTAGTGATACTGCTCTATCTATGGGTACTAGTTGCCATATTGGAAATGGACAGTCTTCGAATTACAATAACAACCTTGCAACCTCTTTGGTTACACCTGTAATGGATATGTCTGACGTTGTATCAAATCCAACAAGAACGAATGGATTGAGTTTTTATTATACTGGGAGTACTGCATCGGGTGATGTATTGAAAATTGAGGCTCTATCCTCAATGGGTGGCTGGTTTCAATTGGCAAGTATCAGTGCCTCCATAGACCAAAATTTCCTTGATGGGCAAGATTATCAAACGTTCTCGGTGAACAATGCGGGTGCAACTTCTCCACTCATTCCAACGCCGAATGAGTATTTTCACAGCCAAACACAATTCCGATTTTTGTTTGAATCAGATGCATCGGGAACAGATATTGGCTACTATTTTGATGACCTAGTATTCGTTTATGACCAGAAAGTGCGGCAAGATGAATATGCAATCTCTTCAAACGGAATTTCGACAGTCGGTTCGGTCCCTGGACAATGGGGAACTGTCCGAGTCGAGGTTACAAATGATGGGAATATATCCGATTCAGTGATTCCACAAATTATTGGGTTGCCTCAATCATGGGATTCATATTTTGCTCATCCTAGTGGTGTTTCAATCAATACACAGTCGGGAGTACTTTTGGCACCTGGTGAGTCGAAATTTATCGACATAAAAATTCAGCCTGACGAAAATGCGACCACTGGGCTTCACCAAATGACGTTTAAGGGCGTTTCCAGTCAATATGCGCAGGTAAATACGACTCTCCCAATGCAATTTCAAGTAGTCCCTGATAGAGAACCACATATTGTAAAACCCGAAGTATCACCATCTTGTCCGCCAGGTAGCACCTGTTACTTTTCAGTTGATATCGAGAATTTAGGTGATGCAACCGATGTATTTGATTTAACAATCGATTCCTCAACACTACCACTAAACTGGAATGTATATTTGGCATGGACTCAAGATTCAAGTGTTCTCGTTCGCACTGATTCGCCTACACAAGTTGATTTCACATTAACTATACCGGCTGATGCAATTCCGGATTCAATGTTCAGTTTTTCATTGACTGCAGTGTCGCAAAATAATTCCATCCGAACACACACTGAGAGCATTGATGTATCTGCTTCAATGATAAGTGATGCAGGAATTGGAATTTCATCAAATCAGATGCAAAATGATTTGACAATTGATGCGGGAGAAACCCTTTCTATTGAATTCACAATTTGGAATAATGCCACTCGCCAAGATGTTTTTTCGGTTTCATTACTTCACGACCCACCCGGTCAATGGATCATCGAACAACCCGGCCTTGATAATGCAGTAATTAATGGAGAATCTTTCACATCATTTACCATTGATGTCACAGCACCGACAACTGGGCAAGCTGGTGATGAGGCTCCATCTATTACACCTACCCTGATTTCGAAAAGAAGTGGAATGGAATTTCAAGGCGCTTCATTGGAAGGGATTGTAGTTAGTACTGTAAGTGACCTTGAGTTACGCCTACTCGAATATCCACAGAAACTATCGCCTGGTGTGGCATCCAAAGTTATTATGGAAATTGAGAACAACGGGAATGGCGAAGTTTCAGCCACTCTTTCCAGTGATACAATTCCAAATACATGGGATTGGTGGGTTCGTATCGATGATTTAAATCACACAGGAAGTATCACACTGTCGGCACCATATGATGATGAAGATATTGTAGAAATTGAAGTTTGGATATTGTTACCAAGTGCAGAACTAGCAGGTGAAATTCATACGATTGATTTCTCAGTTTCCAATAGTGATGGACTTCTTGATTTGGACACAAGTGATAATTACATTTCATTTGATTCTATTACGGGTTCTGTTCGTAAACCAGCACTATACGCAAACCAAAGTGAAACAACTGCCAGTGTTGGAGGTACTGCTTCGGTAAACATTACAGTTCAAAATATTGGCAATGCTGCCGATGAACATTTCTTTGTGATGGCATCCGTATCTACATCACCCCCGCATGATGGAATTATAGCATTCATGAGTATTGGAACATCAGGCGCATCTCGCCCACTGAATATTGCGAACCCTTTCACTATGACTGCAGGACAAGAGATGTTGGTTGCCGTCGACATCATAATTCCGGACGATATACCATTGAACTCGCGAATAGTCGTGTCATTTCAAGTAATAGCGGGGGAAGATGCTGAATCAAGACCATATGAATTGAACCATGAAACACTCATTTTGATTGACAAGCAACGGGTGATGGATGCTGAAATGAGCCTTCAATCTGAACAAATATACACTACTGGAATTCCTGCGCCATTCTGGATAAATGTGACTTCTTCATCAACACAGGCCGAGGAATATCTTATTCATGTCGAACAGCCAGAACAATGGCAGACTGTGTGCCAAGGAATATTAGTCAATAATACTGGCCATTCATTGGAGCATGATGCAGGATATTTAACTCCAAAATACACCGATATGATGTGTGAATTACATCGCCTTGGAGGCGATAGTGAAGGCCAAGTTACTGTGACAATAGAATCAATTGATGGCATGATGCAATGGTCTGATAGTCGAACATTCTCATTCAACATGGTTGAAGAGGATAGAGTTGCTATGAATTCCGAAATGATTGCAACATCCATTGCAGCCGTTCTATTTGTTGCTATAGTACTTACATTACTCTTGCGAAAACGGAAAAATAGTTATGGAGATGAGGAGGAGGAAAAACAGTATGTTGAAACTCAAACACAACAAGCAGTTAGTGGACCTCCTGTATCGTCGAATGGCCCACCAGTGTCTCATCAAGTGGCCAATACTCCCGAAGCCATTCAAGCACCTCTTGCCGTGAATACTGTCGTTTCACCTTCCACGCCAGCATTACCCCCTGAAGGGTTACCAGCGGGATGGACTATGGAACAATGGCATCACTATGGGCAGCAATATCTCAATACGAAACAGTAAGGGACTCGGTTCAAGAGGCAAAAGCATGGAATCTATGGCATACCCACCTGTTTGGTACTTACTTTGGTTGGTAATTGCCTTATGCGGAGTAGGAACATGGTTTCTGCGAAATTTTACTGAACGTGTTGAAGCAACACGCCTTGTTGCTTTCTCCGGTGTTGCTTCGATGTTAGTCATGGTTGTTTGGACTTTTACACAATTTTGAGGTGAACATATGGAACTTGCTGATGCTGATGAACACCAATATCATGGAACATTTCCCTGCCGATTGCCAGTCTGGTGGGCACGTGTTGGTGAGATAGGTCCACATTCTGACCAAAACGGAATAACTGGGAAAAAAATTGTACTACGAATTGAAAAAAGGTTTACACGTTTTGAACGACTCCTAGCAAAATTATTGAGGGCACCAAAAGAAGTACGAAGGCCTCTTGATTCAATGAATAGCATGCTTTGGGAACTTGCAGATGGCACGAGAACTTTTCAAGATATTTGTGCGGCAATGGATGAAGTATTCCACGAAGACATTGCACCTGTTGTCGTAAGGACAGCTGCTGGAATTGATGCACTTATCTCAAGGAATCTTATGACCTGTCTTGGGGAAACTTTTACGCAGAAATGGAATATTGGACCAGGCCAAATTCCACATCAGCAAAAACTTGGTGAAGTGGATGAGAAAATGGGCTACGATATTGAAGCAAGAACCAAGTTTGAGGCCAAATTTATCGAAGCAATAACTCTAGATCCTCAACAGGACGTCCAATCCGAGTAGATGTTCCAACATCAAGCCAAGGACGTTCCATTAAATGTCCATGTTCTGAAAGAAAGCGTGCAATTGATTCGATACTGTCGCGGTCGACTTCTGGTGACTCCAGTTCCTTGAAGGCCTTATCCTTCCAGCGAATGGCCGAACCTATGTCTCCATCAAGACGAGATAGGAGAGAATGAAGAGTCTCATAATCGAGTGGCGAGACCAGATAAAGATGAATTTCAACATCCTGTGAAGACGATTCACATAAGGTGGCGGCTTGTCGAGATTTTGAACAGCGAGGGTTATGATAGAGTACGGGCATAGAACTGCCTTGGATGTTTGACTTAAAGCGGTTGCCAAACCAAACGAAATCCGATTCCATCGCTGCGAAGATTCTCTAGAGCAGAACCCCTAGAAGAGCATCGTGTCGAATCAGATTCAGTGAACCAAGAGCCACCACGATGCACCCGTCGTTGAGACGAACCTTTCATTGGTGTTTGATTTCCTTCATGTTTTTCGTAATTAGATACGAATGTATCTTCACACCATTCAGATACTTGTCCGTGAAGGTCAAAAAAGCCCCAGGGGTTAGGTTTTTTCTGACCAACCTCGCGAGTACTTGCACCTGAGTTTCCAGCATGCCATCCGTAATCATTGAGTTCGCTATCGCGGTTACCAAAAGCCCAACGAGTTAATGTGCCGGCACGAGCAAGATATTCCCATTCAGCTTCAGTTGGTAGTCGCCAAATTCCCTTGAAACCAAGATGTTCACTATCATGGTCACGTAGATTTAGAACGGAAAGAAATTCATGAACATCAAGCCACGAAACTTGTTCCACTGGACGTAGTCCTGCTGCCCAACCATCTGAGAATGTAGAAGGATTGGTTGTCATCACAGATTGCCAATGTGCCTGTGTGACTGGCCTTTCACCGCAAAAAAATGGCTCGGATATTGTTACTTGGTGAGTGGGGAGTTCAGAGCGAGTTCCTTTTTCAGCACCCATCAGAAAAGTTCCTGGTTCAACCAAGAGGTATCGCCCTCCAAATTCATCATCAAAGAATGGGCGGTTTTCTGCCATTCAACTCACTCGTCTTGAGAAGCAAAGAGTGCGGATGTATTCATCACTGAATCAACCAATGAATGAAGGCGTTTTGAATTGTCCTCATCTACCAAATTTCCATCTTCATCAAAAGCATCTTTCACATGACCTATCGCTAATTGTTCAGGAACTGGCCAGGCATGGAGCCAGCGAAGCATAATTCGCATATGATTGAGAGTGTTCGAATTTTGCATTCCTCCAAGTGTGCACATAAGGCCGAAGGGTTTGCCTCCAATGTGCTTATCGTAAAGCCAGTCAAATGTGTTCTTCATCACTCCAGACATTGTTCCATGATATTCTGGTGAACAGACAAAATAAGCATCGCAGGATGACGCGAGGGTTTGAAATTCCTTGACATTTTCATTTTCCCAGCATCCATCTTCGCCAACAAAGGGAAGGGGTTTTTCGGCACAATCCCAAAAAATGATTTCGGCTCCTTTAGATTCAGCATATGATAGTGCGAGATTAACCATCATGCCACTTTTTGAAGTTGGACGATATTCTCCAGAGAGACCGAGGATGCGTACAGGTGTCTGAGTCATGTTGCTCACTTCAGTCGGAGGTTTTTGAATATACTGCCAATTTTCGAAGTACATCGAGAAGCAATGCTTATGCCGGTCGCATAACCGCTATGGCTTGGTGACACGATGAGCGGAACCGATGAAAATTCCGAAAACCCCCTAGATTCGAATGCAGTATCAGATGCTGTGGCGGAATCCATGGCCGCAGCACTACGTTCAGCAGGTTTGGGAGACATGGTCGAACATGTTGAGGTTAATCAGATGGGGTATTCAGAAAATGTTCTCGAGCGCGTGATTCAACAACATTCAATTTCGGACAGAGATGGTTTTCTGGCTTTCGCCCATTCAATGGATGAAGATGAAAATAATTATTTGAAAGAAGGTGAACTTCAAAAGGCTGCAAAAATATGGAAGCAGGAAAAATCTGAGACTAAAACTGCAGTAGAACAACCAAATGGAGAAAATTCAATCGAATACCTCCTTCAACTTGGTGAGGAATGCTCGCGGAAAAATGATGCTAATGGTGCATTAACTGCGTTCAATAAGGCGATAGCCCTAGATCCTTCATGCGATATGGCATGGTTTAATCGAGGGGTTTTACTCGAAGCAGAGCAGGATGCAAGAGGTGCACGTCAGGCCTTCCAAATATGTCTTGATATCAATCCAGAGAATGCTCCGGCTACTGCAAATATTGCGACTCTTTTAGAAAGAATTGGCGATGATGCTGCTGCTTATGAAATGGCTGTCAGAGCACTACATTTCTTCCCAGGTCACCCACTGTTGCTAGATGTGAAAATGCGGTGCGCAGAAAGTGGTGAAAATCTTCCTTTAGAATCGATGCCGATTCAATCACCTACTCAGACATATGACGAACGACAAGTCATGGAAGTAATGGAAGAAGTGGGTGTTACCGATAAAGATGCTATTCTCGCTGAAGCGGTTCACCACGACGATGACCAAAATCAGCACCTTGAATATCAGGAACTCAAATCGGCAGCCGAAGTTGTTGCAGCAACGCAAGAAATTCAGCAAGTCATTGAACAAGTCGAAGAACCGGTGGTCCAAGAGCCTCCTGTAGTCATCGAAGAAGTTGAAGACAAGCCGATTAACTTGGATGATTTAGTAGAGCAAGCAACGTCACTCATTCGTTCGGGCGAACCAAAGTCTGCATTAGAATTACTTAGCCCTCATCTCAAAACAATTGGGGCTGAGCATGCTGGCGCTTGGAGAATTGCAGGTGGAGCAATGGCTCGACTTGAACTCGATGACCACGCAATATCAGCACTGGAACATGCACAGTCAATTGACCCCAATCAAGGTACTGGTTGGTTCAATTTGGGCTCAATTCATCAGCGGAAGGGCGATAATTCAGTTGCAATTGAATGCTACTTAAAGGCCATGAATGTTCAAAACGATTACCTCAAAGCTGCGATTAAATGCAGTCAACTATGCAATCAAACAGGCGATATTGAAAACTATCTAAATTCCACTCGGACACTTCTACAAATCGAGCCAAACAATTCCGCACGTGATGAATTCATTAGAATCCTCATCGAATTGGCTGAAGGGGAAGCAAATGTTTTGGAATCTGTTCAAGGTATTCCTCCAACACTCCCAGAAGGTCCACATTTGGCACAAGAAGCCCTTGAATACTTAGGCGAAGGTGAAACTGAATTCCATGCTCGTGCACACACTGCTGCTAAGAATGATGTTCAAGCAGTAACAATTTGGAAATCAATGATAAAAAACGATGGTCAGAATTCCACAATTTGGAGAGGACTCGCTCGTTCTTTGGAATCCGCAGGTGATTTGGATACTGCCCAAAAGTGCCATAGAAAGGCTGACCAACTTAGCGGTGGGGTTGCAGTAGAAGAAGTCGCACCAGTTCCCATCGAACCAGCAACTACAGAGGCAGTTGAGGTAATTGAAGACCCGCATGAAACACAGGCTGATTATTACATGAATGCTCTTGGATTGCAACCAGAACAAGTTCCTCAAACTACTATTGAATCATCAACTTCGCTATTAATTGATTCTGCACAAGCTCTTGATGAACGCCCTGTGTTCGAGCAAACCCCAGAACAACAACAACCAATTCAAAGTTCATTTGATTTGACGGCGGCGGCGGCTCAAGCTCAACAATTAGCTTCTTCCGCAATTGATACGGAAGTCGATTCAAGTTCAGTTTCAAACCAAGATGTGGCGTGGTACAATCAGGGAGTTGGTTTGATTGAAGACGGAAAATATAAAGAGGCACTCTCATGCTTTGACCGTGCACTACCTTCATTTTCTGGAGACGATGAAATGATTATTAGAATCCTCAATGGACGAGGAAACGCCTATTACTATCTTGAAGAATATCCAAAATGCGTTGAATCTTATCATCAAGCAATGCTAATTCGACCTACCGAAGTTCGTGGAAAAACTCTCTACAACATGGGTAGTGCATATGCTGAAATGGAACGTTACCCCGATGCTATGAAATGTTTTGAACAGGCAATACCTAGAGGACTTGAAACTGAAGAGGTCAAGCGTGCTAAAGAACAAATACGAAGATGTGGAATTCTTTTGAAGGAAGTTGAACGTAAAAATAAACGTCGTTGAAAGCCTTGAGAATCACGGTTTCAAAGAACAGGTTCATAGAGAAGTGCTGTTTGGAATCAACATGGACTGCGGAACATGTGAAACTCCTGACTCAGTGCAAGTTGTGACCCCAGAAGTCGTTAATGTGAATTTGACTATTTCTTCAAAGGCACAAGAAATGCTTGGTAATGCTTTCGGTGACGACCGCTCAATGGCTCTTTTAGTCGGCGTATTATCAGGTGGGTGCTCGGGCTATGTGTATGATTTGCAAATTGTTGAAAGTACCGACCAAAGCTGCCAAGAAGTAGTCATTGACGGATTTAAAGTACTGATTCCAAATGCTTCCAGCCATCTTCTTGATGGTATCGAAATAGATTACGTCGACCGGCTTATGGGTGGCGGGTTCAGAATCAATAATCCCAATGCTGAATCTTCTTGTGGTTGCGGCGAATCTTTCGCATGAGGCACCATCATGCCTCGTGTGGCCTACGATGATTCGGCACTTACTGTGTGGCAAGGTTCAGATGCATTGAAGTTCATCGATGGTTTGTCATCAAACAAAATGCTTGACATGGTTAAAGGAGAACTATGCCAAACGGTATTCACTTCGTCTCAGGCAAAAATAATTGATCTGGCTACTGTTTTCCATATGGGAGATTTTCTCGCAGTACATTCTCATCGCTCTAAACTTACAGCATTATTAAATCATGTAACACCACGTATTCTCAATCAAGATGTGGCTATTCTCGATGTCACTTCTCGTAACCAATTTTGCATTGAATACGATTGTTCAAATTCGGTGGTAGGGCGTTTTGAATTAAAGGATGATATAACATATGGTTATGTTGCTGAGGGATTTTCTCTTCTCATTGCTTCGGTCGATGTGGAATGCACCTGTGTTGGTGGAATTATTGAATTTAATGAATGGAGAATAGAAAATCAAATCCCTTGGAATGGTTATGAAATTAGCGAAAAACAGCACCCTCTCTCAGCAGGTTTGGCCCATCTAGTTCATCCGAATAAGGGGTGTTACATTGGTCAAGAGATTCTTGCTCGAATGATATCTCGGGGACGTCAGGGGAAAATATTGCTCCGCATTGAAAATGGTGATATTGATGACAAATTTGTCACGACACATGGAGAAAAATATTCTCTGGCAATCATACGCGATACGCGTCAATAACCGAGTAATTCTTTCAACTGAGATTTGTAAAAATTACCTGAGCCTTGAAGAGATTCAAGTTCACTTTCAGATAGTTCCAATTCAAGAATACGTTCGATTCCAGATGCTCCAAGAATAACAGGGACGCCGATATAAACGTCATCAAGACCATATTGACCGGATAAATATGCTGAGGCTGGAATCAAACGCTTGCGGTCATTCAGTATTGCTTCTGCCATCACAGCCGCTGCGGAACCAGGCGCGTAGAATGCAGAACCACGTTCGAGGAGTTTGACTATTTCCCCACCACCAGATGCCGTGCGCTTGCAAATTGCATCGATGGTTTCAGCATCAAGCAAATGTGTAATGGAAATTCCCCCAACAGTAGTGAATCTTGGAAGAGGTACCATGGTGTCACCATGACCGCCCAATACCATCGCTTGTACATCCTCTTCGGAACATCCGACTGCTTGAGCAACGAAGTGTGTCATTCGAGCACTATCAAGAACTCCTGCTTGGCCACAAACACGGTTTGCAGGGAAACCTGTGACTTTTTGCATATGGTAGGTCATCAAATCGAGAGGATTTGTAACCATCACAATAGTTGAATCAGGTGCGTGGTCACGGATACCTTCACCAACTTGCTTGACAATGCCTGCATTTTTGGCTATGAGGTCTTCTCGTGTCATGCCTGGTTGGCGGGGGAACCCAGATGTGACTACTACAACACTTGCACCAGCAATATCATTGTAATCAGAAGTCCCTGTTATGGAACCATCGTAATTGAGAACTTGTCCATTCTGCGACATGTCGAGAGCCTTTCCCTTTGCAAATCCCTCATAAATATCCAACAACACAATATCTGCTATCTTCATTTGTGCAAGAACAAACGCGCATGTTGCACCTACATTTCCAGCTCCAATAACGGCGATTTTTCTTCGATGATTGCTCATAGTATAATCCTCAGTAATCTCCCCAATACTCGACCATCAATAAGTAACATGGTTGATTTCTTTCAATGATTTTTGCAAAAGTGGTTGGAATGCCGGAACTTGATATGACAACTTTGAAGCGTTTCATCTAAGAACCTCCTACCGGTGCCAAGAACATTCCCCAGTCGTTTTATGGCACAGGGATACGAGGAAGTTGTATGAAACTTGGAGTACCTATGGAACCTGCTGGCGAAACTAGAGTCGCTATTGCCCCTTCGAGCATGAAGAAATTACTGAAAGCAGGCTTTGAGGTTCTAATCGAAAAAGACGCTGGAAAATCTTCGAATAATTTGGATTCTGATTATGAATCAGCAGGTGCAAAGATTGCTACTCGTGCGGAGGTACTTTCTTGTGAAACAATCATCTCAATTAGATTCCCTGGTATCGAAGGAATTTCTAAGGGGTCACGAGTCGCTTGTGTCGCAGACCCTTTTCGCAATCCGGAACATGTGAAATCTTGTATCGATGCTGGAATAACTCTTCTTTCAATGGACATGATTCCTCGCAGACTTTCCCGGGCTCAATCGATGGATGTTAATTCGAGCCAAGATAATCTTGCTGGATACAAGGCTGTGCTTCTTGGTGCTGCTCATGTGCCAAAAGGAATTCCAATGATGACCACTTCTGCGGGAACTGTTCGCCCAGCAAAAGTCGTGATTATGGGCAGTGGTGTGGCAGGTTTACAGGCAATTGCGACAGCAAAACGCCTTGGAGCAGTTGTTTATGCATCTGATGTTCGAAAATCCGCTGCAGAACAAATCGAATCCGTTGGTGGACGATTTATTGAAGTCGATGGAATGGATGACTTTGAGGATGAATCTGGTTATGCAAAACCATTGACGCCAGAATTTATTCAAAAGGTCAATGATACTGTGTGTGGAGTTGCCGCAGATGCCGACATTATTGTCACTACTGCACGAATATTTGGGCGTCCCGCTCCAATAACTGTTCCTTCAAGCGCCATTCAAAAATTCAAACCAGGTGCTGTTGTTGTCGATATGAATGCAGACGTAGGTGGAAATTGCGAAGATACGGTTGCTGGTGAAGTAATTACTACCGATAACGGTGTCATTATTGTGGGAACCTCAAATCTTCCCGGAACCATTGCAACAACATCCAGTATGCTTTATTCAAACAACTTGACGACGTTCATCACTTCCCTTGTCAAAGATGGAGAAATAGTCATCAGTGAAGATGATGATATCTTAGTCGGTGCACCAGAAGGTTCTGATTTCTATGTTACTGGAATGGGTGGAGTCCTTCTCTGTCACGATGGTGCTTTACATCCAAAACAAACTCGCCTAGGAGGTGTACTATAATGATGACTCCAGAACTATTAATCGGAAATATAACCCTGTTTATTTTAGCCATATTCCTCGGATTTGAATTAATTACAAAAGTCCCTGCAACATTGCATACTCCTCTAATGAGTGGGGCAAATGCAATTTCAGGCATCAGTATTATTGGTGCATTGATTGGAGCAAACGTTGCTTACGATGCCCAACAAACCGTCGTATCAGGAATCCTTGCATTCGTTGCAGTCGTACTTGCAATGATCAACGTCGTCGGCGGATTTGCTGTAACAAATAGAATGTTAAACATGATTGCTGGAAAGAAACGCCGAGGTGCTTGAAATGGAGGATTGGGTTTCTATTGGATATTTATTTTCGGCAGCCTTGTTCATTTTTGGACTCAAAAAATTAGGCCATCCTCGCACGGCTCCATTTGGTAACCAACTCGGCGCATTGGGAATGCTTGTGGCTGTTGTCACTACAATTCTCAGCATGCAACTCGCAGGTGGTGCTGAATGGATACTCATCGGAGCTGGTTTAGTTATTGGTTCGCTTATCGGATATTGGCTGGCTGTCAAGGTTGAAATGACTGGAATGCCTGAATTGGTCGCCATGTTCAATGGTTTTGGCGGTGCAGCATCTGCACTTGTTGCCCTGTCTGAAATTTGGAAATATCTAGAAAATGCTGATACTATCCCCACTGGTTTGGAATTAACTGTTACAATGGTTGCTGCAGGACTTTCTGCCTTGGTAGGATGGATGACCCTAACCGGTTCGATGCTTGCAATGTACAAACTAAAAGGTGGAATTAGTGTCTTTGGAAAATGGATTAAAACACCTACATGGGGCCCAAGTTGGCTCAATGGTGTCAAAGTATTACTGATGTTATCAGTCGGCGTTTTGATTTACTTGAGTATTGGAGAGCCAACTAATACAGATTATATGTGGGGTATCATTGGTATTTCATGTATTCTTGGTATCGTCTTGGTTCTTCCAATTGGTGGGGCCGATATGCCAGTTGTTGTATCACTTTTGAATTCCCTATCTGGAATTGCTGCTGCCTTCACCGGATTCATTATTGGCAATTCAGTACTCATTATTGCAGGTTCATTGGTTGGAGCTTCTGGATTGATTCTTACCTTCATCATGTGTAAGGCAATGAATAGAACACTCTTGGATGTCTTGTTCAAATCTTTTGGTGGCAGTGGAGAAAAGGCATCATTAACACGAACCAAGGTTGGTTCTGATGCTGATGAAGTTGCCATGATGATAGATGGTGCACAAAAAGTAATCATCGTCCCAGGTTATGGGATGGCTGTGTCACAATGTCAACATCAAGTGAAGGAATTTGCGGATTTAATTACTGAAAAATTCGATACCGAAGTCAAGTATGCAATTCACCCAGTTGCTGGAAGAATGCCAGGTCACATGAATGTATTATTGGCTGAAGCAAATGTGCCGTATGAACAATTGATTGAAATGGACGAAATTAACGGTGAATTCCCAGATTGTGATGTTGCTGTAGTAATTGGAGCCAATGACACAACAAACCCCGCTGCTCGAAGTGGAGAGGGGCCTCTCGCTGGAATGCCAATCATTGATGCTGATATGGCACGCACGGTTGTGATCATTAAGCGTTCACTATCTGTTGGTTATGCTGGTGTTGACAATGATTTGTTTTACATGGACAAAACCATGATGTTATTCGGCGATGGCAAGGCTATGATGTCACAATTGAACACTGCAATTAAAGAAATTTGATTGGTATTCATGTTGCAATATTCATGCCCCTAAGGGGCATGATGAAAAGGAACGTTCAAAGGGCGGCCACAGGTGGAAAGGACTAGGTGCGACTATGCTTTCACGCAACTCCCGAATGTTAGTCTTTGGATTGATGGCACTGCTTTTGATTGCTCCTGCTTTGGCAATGCCAGGAGGACCACCTTGGAAGAGTGGCGAAAATTTGGTTGTTGAGACTGGATGCAGTTGTCATGGCGATGGAGCACCTTCAAACTCTGTGGTTGTTTCCATTTCAGGCGTTCCTCGTTCATACACCGTTGACCAATCATACAATTTCACAATCTCTCTTCAACACGCCTCCAATTCCGAAGGCGGATTTATGATTTGGGATTACAACATGGGCTCGTTGACTCCTGGTGATGGTTCACAGGCTGTTGCCGACGAAACAGGTGCATTATCACAGTCTGCAGTTGGGAACGATTGGGAAATCACATGGACAGCACCGAGTTCGGATATTGGAACAATTCCTTTCCAATTGGTTGGAAATGCTGTCAATGGCAATGGTAACTTCGATGCTGGAGATACTTGGAATATTGTTTCATTCTCAATAAGTTCACCAGACACTACTACAAATGACAATGA
>JABJFI010000063.1 GCA_018662825.1 Methanobacteriota archaeon
CAGTAGGGTGGAATTGAACGAATTCCATATCGATTAATTCAGCACCTGCGTTTAGAGCTAGTGCGTGTCCGTCGCCAGTGTATTCCCAAGAACCGGAACAAACTGACCAGCATCGAGTAATACCTCCAGTAGCAAGAATTGTTGATTTTGCTGAGTATGCATGCATTGCACCATCTACTCTATTGTAGGCAACACAGCCAGTACAAGTACCATCTTTATCCTGCAAGAGATGACTTACAGTATATTCCATAAAGATGTCAATTCCAGAATGGATTCCTTTTTCTTGTAGTGTTCTAATGATCTCAAGGCCAGTTGAATCACCAACGTGGGCCAAACGGGGGTAGGTGTGTCCACCAAAGTTTCTTTGATTGATTAGACCAGATGGAGTTCTGTCAAAGACAGCGCCCCATTGTTCGAGTTCACGAACTCTATCCGCAGACTCTTGTGCATGAATTTGTGCCATGCGCCAGTTGTTGAGATATTTCCCACCTTTCATGGTATCTTTGAAGTGGGTTTTCCAACCATCTCGGTCATCAGCATTTCCTAGAGCGGCAGCAGCGCCACCCTCGGCCATGACAGTATGTGCCTTGCCCAATAGGGACTTGCAAATGATTGCAGTTTTAGCACCACTGCGAGCAGATTCAATTGCCGCTCTAAGGCCAGCTCCGCCAGCCCCGATTACTACTACATCGTATTCATGTGATTCATATTCGCTCATTCAAAGACCCCCGAAAAGAACGATATCAGTCCACCAACCTTCAGTACAGGCATAGATATAGAAATCCGAGAACATAACCCAGAATAGAGATACAACAGCCCACTTACCATGATTCTTGTTCAATCCTGAACAACTCTTCCAGCATGCTTCAGCAACTGCACCGCCACCATTGCGGAAACGGTTTCTTATTCCTCCGATTGCGTGACGGAATGAATGACATCCAAGTGTATATCCTCCAAGCATTATCACGTTTAGAAGTAAAACGAGAGTTCCAACCGAGACTCCAAAGGAATCATCCTTACCATCGGCATGGAATTGGGTTGCTAACAATACATCGTATGACAATACGAAGAGATATGCAACTGCAAGATACATGAAATAACGATGAAGGTTCTGGAAAAGGAATAATTTGCGTTCTCCATTGTAATCACCAAATGGTGTACTTACTGCACATGCGGCAGGGTTTGCCATAAATGAGCGATAGTATGCCTTACGGTAGTAATAGCATGTGCCACGGAATCCTGCTGGAATGATCAAGATGAACATAGCCGGACTCATCCACCAAAGACTTTCAGGAACCCAAGAACCTAGTCCAGTATCTCCGGGGAGAATAAGTGGCGAGAATAAAGGTGAAAGAACATGGCTACCCTCAGACTCAATCGCCAAGGTCTGACATTCGGTAATGACTCCACTAGCGGCACCGCAGGCTGAATTGCCGTAATCACTGAAAATCCAGAAATCGGCCTCCATGAATCCGCGCCAAGTAGCATAGGCAATAGCGATTCCAAGATAGATAGCCATAGCCAGTGGGGACTTCCACCAATTGTCCATACGGTCTGTTTTTCCTAATCCTCTATCCATTGGTAGATGTCCTGCTTTAACCACAATAAGTCCCCTACATATTGCGCTAGTGGTTTAGGCTTTTGATAATATGCCTATTGAAATCTCAACCGTGGGCTGAGTAATCGCCTCCGCCTCTAACATTTCGATTTCGATTCATCTAAGTGTGAGATGGATAACAATAATCAATACAAAGATTTGTTCACGCAGCATGTCCATCTTACATATTCACGCCTCCTTCTCCTCATTCAAAAAGCATGATAAGTGGGCCAATAGTGGACTGGACACAGCCTTAGGCTGGACGGTGTTATCATGGCTGATTGGAGTTCAAAGAATCCGTATATGACTCAAATTACTGAGAATTATATTCTCAACGGCGAGGGGTCCCGGAAGGAAACCCGCCACATCGTATTCGCGCTTGGAGATTCAGGCCTTGACTACAAAGTCGGTGATGCACTTGGTGTTGTATCGGAAAATCCACCCCATATCGTAGATGAACTCATCGATATTCAAGGCTGGGACCGGGACCAAGTGGTTGAAACCCATAATGGGGAGAGAGACCTCTACACAGCCCTCAAGAAAGATTTTGAAGTACATATGGCCAACAAAAAATTCGTCCAATCACTTGCCGGTAAGGTCGTTTCTTCGGGAATGAAAATTTCTTTGAAGATTGTTGCACGTAGTCGAAATGGTGAGCAATGGCAATCCTCCGAATCCTCATCCCTGCCTCCAGGTCTTGCATCGAGTAAAGCATCGGATGACCCTGCAGCAAAAGTCGAAGCACTATTGGGAGATGTGAAAGCAGTTGAAGATTATCTTTGGACACGTGATTACATCGACATCATGCGTGAATTTGATGTCAAATATTCCCCCGAAGAGTTCTTTGAACTTGCTTCAAGACTCAAACCCCGTTTGTATTCGATTGCTTCCTCACATGATGCACATCCCGGTTTTGTTGAACTGACTGTTGGAATTGTCCGATTTGAATATCATGACCGTGCTCGTGGAGGATTGTGCACACTCTACATGGCTGATGAGATTGATACCAGCGGCCAACCAATTGGCGTCTTTATGTCGCCGACCAAATCGTTTATTCTTCCAGAAGACAAAGATGTTGACATCATCATGGTCGGACCAGGAACAGGTATTGCCCCTTTCCGTGCATTCATGGAACAGCGTGTATTTGATAGTGGCAAAGGACGAAACTGGTTATTCTTCGGCGACCAATCCTCTAAAACCGAATTCTATTACAAGGAGCAAATCGAAGGCTGGATGGACAGTGGCGATCTGTACCGTTTCACTACTGCTTGGTCCCGTGACCAAAAAGAGAAAATCTATGTTCAACACCGCCTCAAAGAACATGGTGAAGAAATTTGGAAATGGTTTGAGAACGGCGCTTACTTCTACATTTGCGGTGATAAGACCTACATGGCAAAAGATGTTCACCGAGCATTGATTGAAATTGCAATGGAACACGGTGGAATGTCTGAAGACGATGCAACACATTTCATTGGAACAACCATGATGCGTGAAGAGAAGCGTTACTTACGTGACGTATATTGATACGTAATTTGTTCAAATAAAAAAAGCCCCCATCCCTTCCGAAGAAGGAATAGGGGCGGCCCTCCAAACCACTCGGGTTTGGTGTATTACTTCAAAGAGAAACTTGGTTTCACTCTGCGCTTGCGTCTTCGGCTTCGCCAGAGATCATTTCGTCAATCTTGACACCGACTAAAGCACCAATACCAACAAAGAGACCATCGCAAATCCAGTTGACAACAGTATCAGCAATACCATCACCAGCACTTGCAATAGATGCACCCATTTCATGAGCACCGGTGAGCATCATTGCACCACCAAGAGCCATGAGTCCGAAAGCAGAAGCCCACTCCGATTCACATCGAGTGTGGACTTGCCACCAAACAGCACCAGCAGCAATCATTCCAAGGACACCCCAGAGGTTGTCAGCAATATCTGGGATCCACATTTCTGTGGCTGCCCAGCCGGTTTCAATTCCGCCAGCTTCAGTTGCAAGAAGGATTGCGAGCAATGCTCCAATCGCTTGCATAACCAAACGCATACCGTTTGCCATCCAATTTCCTTCAGTGTCTGATAGGTCGCCTGTCATCATGTGACTCCAGGTTACTACAGGTAGCAGGTGGGCACCGTTAAATGCCATCCAAGCAACTGCTAGAGCAGCAGCGCCTGTCAATGTGCTTAGTCCCATCCCAAAAACTACCCAAGAGAGCATGAATGCTCCCCCAAGTTCAGCCATATTTTCTTTCATATTCATTTCCATATTTTTTCCCCCTCCTAAGAGTTAACTGCTAATTTTTTTACATAGTATATAACTCGCGGGGGATGTAAAACCGCGATTAAAGGCTTTTTTTGGGGTTTTTCTGGGGGCCGGTGTTGCTGAGAACACCTAAATTTCCATTGGAAGTAAGAAAATGAAAAAAACAACCACAAGCGTTTGTAAGGCATCATTCAAACTCTTATACCGGTATGGGGACACTGGTCACGGGCACACCTTGTTCGATTGCCCGTTCTTCCATACGTTTGGTCCAAACAGAATCAGGGCCAGGGAATGAAAGCATGTGTGTTGCTCTTGCAAGCATCGTTCTGGCTAAAGTTGCTACAGCCTCAGGGCGTCCAGAATCGTGTGCTGATTTCGGACGGGGCGCGTTCCAAGCCTCACTAAAAACAGCGAGTTGGACGTTGTTATTGTCTGCCCATCTTTCAGCAAGATAGTCAACACCGCTTGCCCCACCGAGAATAATGAGGTCGGGGTAGCCATTTGTTTCCACCCAATGCTCAAGTTGCTCTTCAAGCCATGCATAGTCGTAAAATTTAGAATTGCCGCAAATAATCAAATTTACAATCTTTCCATCCCGATTCAAATCAATTCCGGCTAAGTCGTCGAGGGCCTCTGCCCCGGTCTGGTGTTTCCGCGCCATATGCTCGCATCGCCATCATGTGCTATCAAACTTGCGTAGTTTTACTAGAAAACGAAAGAAATTTTCATATTTTTCGCCGATTTATGTCAATAATAGACAAGAATGTATGGATTAGGCGAATATAATTTAGGTTCAGAAGAAGAGATTTTCACTTGGATTGAACCGTTGGCATCATAGAGTAATTGCTCTTAGACTCAGTTATGGCATTCAAACGTGTGCTCATTGCCAACCGCGGTGAAATCGCTCTTCGAATTCTTCGAACCCTTCGTGATATGGGTATTGAAGCAGCAATTATTCACGGTCGTGAAGACCGATTATCCCTACCTGTTCGGTTTGCTGATGTGGCTTATGCAAATTACAAACAGAATCCATTGGACACATACTTGGATATAGAATCCGTTATCCAAGCTGCCAAAGAAATGGGTTGTGATGCAGTCCACCCAGGATATGGTTTCCTTGCCGAAAATGCTAATTTTGTTCGCCGATTAAAAGAAGAAGGAATTACTTTTATTGGCCCATCCGCTGATGTCATCACTCTTCTTGGAGATAAAATTGAGGCGAGAGCAGCAATGGAGGCTGCGGGTTTGCCGACGGCCAAAGGCTCATCCGAATCAATTTCAGATGCGGATGTAGCGTCTGCTTTGGCCGAAGAAATAGGTTATCCAGTAATCATCAAAGCTGCCGCGGGTGGCGGTGGAATCGGAATGCAAATTGTTGAGAAATCCGATGAATTTGAGAATGCTTTGAAACTCTGCCAATCACGTGCTCGTTCTGCTTTTGGAGATGAGCGTGTCTTTGTTGAGAAATATATCCAAGGCGCCCAGCATGTTGAATTTCAGGTTCTTGGAGATGGGAAGAAGGCTATTCATTTCGGTGAACGATTTTGTTCAATCCAACGTCGACATCAAAAATTAGTTGAGGAAGGACCTTGGCTCTCTGATGAAAAGCGTGAAGAAATCGGAGCATTGGTCTGTAAAGGTGCAGAATCAGTAGGATACAAAGGATTGGCAACCTTTGAATTCTTACGCGATGCAAATGGAGATTTTTACTTCCTTGAAGTCAACCCCCGTGTTCAAGTTGAACATACTGTAACTGAATTAATCACCGGACACAATTTAGTTGAACTTGGAATTCGTGTTGCTCAAGGAGAACCCTTGCCTCTTTCACAGGAAGACATTGTTTGGCGAGGGCATGCAATTCAATGCCGTCTCAATGCTGAAGATCCACGTCAATTTATTCCAAGCCCGGGGCGACTTTGGGAATGCCATTTCCCTTCGGGATATGGAATAAGAGTTGATACACATGCTTACCCTGGGTACGAAATGCCGGGTTGTTTTGATTCACTTCTCGCAAAATTACTTGTTTGGGGTAAAGACCGAGAAGATGCGGTAAAGCGTATGCGCACCGCTTTGGATGAAACCGTCATTTCGGGTGTTGAACATTTGATTCCACTTCATAGAAGGATAATGGATGAAGAAGATTTCCTAGAAAAAAATATCACAATTCAATACATCGATATGCATCAAGAACTTCTTGGCTGAGCACTTCGGTGTAGCGAAAGGGACAAGTAGGCTCTTCTATTGGCCACACTATGGATGTATTAATCGTCGGCAGTATTGCTTACGACAGTGTTGTTTCTCCAATTGGCCATGTAAAAGATGCACTGGGTGGTTCAGCGACCTATGCCGGTTTAGCTTGTTCGTTTCACGCCAAACGCCTATCCCTCGAAAATGTTGGACTCGTTGGTGTCGTCGGCGAAGATTTCGCAGAAAAGGACCGAACTCTCTTGGCAGATTGTGGTTTAGACCTTAGCGGAATTGAAACAGCTGAAGGAGAGACGTTTCGATGGGCTGGTTCCTATCATGGAACAATGGCTGAAGCACAAACTCATGAAACGCACCTCAATGTGTTTGAGCACTTTGAGCCAAAGGTCCCAAGCACACACCAGTCGCCTCAAATTACTTTTTGTGCAAACCTCCACCCTGCTCTCCAGTCTAGTGTACTTCAACAAGCGATACCTCAGCGACTTTCAATGCTTGATTCAATGAATTTATGGATTAATATTGCTCGAGATTCCTTGGTCGAAGTGATGCAAAAAGTCGACCTCGTTATCATCAATGATGGTGAAGTTCGAATGTTGGCCGATGATGAAAATTTGATTCGTGCAGCTGGCAAAGTTATCGAAATGATTGGCGTTCAAACCCTTGTTGTGAAACGTGGTGAACATGGTGTCATTGCATTCCATGGTGACCACATCATCTCACTTCCTGCATTCCCCACTGAGAAAGTGGTTGATCCTACAGGATGTGGCGATACTTTTGCAGGTTCGATTGCTGCACACCTCGCTGCAGGTTCTGGTGCGTTGAGCCGAGATGAGTTGCGTCATGCTTTACTGGCTGCAACAGTGAGTGCAAGTTTCACCCTCGAATCATTTGGAACTGAAGGTTTGTATTCAATGACTGAAGACCAATTCAATGAACGTCTCTCTCAGTTTCAACGCATGCTCAACTGATTAGATGTCAAGTCGGGGTAATCCTGCTTTCCCAGCATGCTCCGCATGGTGTGTTTTACTATCTTTCAATTCATCAAATGAGATGTCATCAAGCACAGGTAGCGGTTCTTGAATTTCTTCAATAAATTCTTGGTCAATAACCGCTTGACGTTCTATCATATGGGCAAGCATTGGTTCGATTTCATGGTCTGGTAAATCGCCACCACGACTTATCCCTAAATTTCGAATCGATTCTATGGCTTCTGATTGATGGTTTTGAGCCGAACGTTGCCGAAGTTCTCTAGTTGATGAGGAACCAGTGTTTTGATTGTTTGCTGGGCGTCCCAACAACAATCGAGATGCGATTCCAGTTGCACCTTCAATCATTTGAGCGGCAGTTGGACGTACAAATTCCCGGATTCGAGCAGTCCGCCCATTTGAAGAACGAATTTTCGGACGGAGACGTGAGTTAGAACGAACACCTTCTTTTGGCCGCAAACGACTGTTCCCATGATGAATTTTAGTCTTCTTTTGTTCAGGGATTGTTGGAACCACAGGAGTTTCCCGGCGTGCTTTTGCGATGAGGGAAGTGTGTTCTTCAATCTCTGCCCGTGGAAGGATTGCATCTGGAGAGCGAAACGTATCCAAATCCATGTGGGTTTGCAATCCGTTGTTCGATAAATGGTGACTAGGGATGTGTGCGCCTTCTTTACCAATAAAACTCGGCATGTATGTGAGCGGTATTTCTGTTGATTGGGAGGCTTGAAATTCCTGTGGAATCTCTTCATTGGTCGCCTGTATGATTTGTTGATATGAAGGTACGGGTGATTGTACTAAATAAGCAGGTTGAGGTGCGTGAGGGTGAGAAACAAATTGATTTTGAGTTTGATTTTGATGGATATTGTGAGGATAAGCACTTGCGTGGGTGCCTCGGCGGTCGTGAGCATTCGCAATGCCACGTTGTAGAAGGCCATGTTCCATAGTTGAACGAACAGGTTCTTCGTTAGTATCTTCGCCATGCATCCATGCAGCGATTGAACTTTCTGTTTCATCAAAGTCCAAATCGATGCCGTCAGCAAAGATATTAACTGTACCAAGAGATTCACCCTGTTCCTGCTCTGCTGAATCCTCGCCTAGGAATGATAAAATCGAAGGTGATGATTTCAAGTGAACAGGTTTTACAGGAACCTCTTGGAGATTTTGCAAGGTCGCACGAGGAAAGGCCATATCACGATCAAGAATATCGAGTCCAATCCTTGCTTCTTCAAGACCCATGCCACTTTCGAGACGTTTGAGCAAGGTGGATAATCGCATTAACGAAGCATCATTGCCTGTAAGTGTGTGGCAGCCTCCCGCTTCAGTATCAAGTGTAAGTGTTGGTTTTCGTGTTCCAAACCACCCAAGAATCATTGCTATACCCAATACTGCAGTTGCTATTTGTAATGTATTTGGAATCAAAATTCGTTTTGCAATGTAAATTAATCCACAACCAAGTAATGCATAGAAAAATGAAATGAGGCGTGTATGGTGATGATGAACTCGTGATATTTCGGATAGGCGCAATTCCAAACCATGCCCACTTCGTGTTTCAAGAGAAAGCATACGCTCATCGACTGAAGCTCGAATTTTACCCGAGCCTGCTAAGTGCAACGCTCTGAAGACCTCACAGTCTTCTGCACTTGCAGGACCTTCCTCCTGTTCAATAATGCGCATCCCAGCGCGCAAACCAACTGTGCTGGGTTATCAAACCACCGATTGTTCAATGTATTTGGGCGACGAAAACGCGCCCTTTTTTCTGTCGCCGACCCTCATTTAGAGAGTGTGAGAATTGCATTTCCCATAATACGTGGTTTAGAATCTAATTGTGCGATGAGTGTTGCCTCAGGATTTTCTCTTCGAATAAATAGAGGGGAATCCCAAACGACTTCCATTTCATCTCCATTTACCGCACCTACTCTGCCTACAATAAATTGTAAATCGACGCTGGCATGAACGACATCTCCTTCTGCAAGAACTCGCTTTTGAAACGGAGAACGATTTAACTTCATTGTTGATTGATTGTGAGCAATAACTGCGAGAGGAACACTGGTATTGGTTTTCTTATCTTCAACCGCAGGGCGAACCAATAGAGTTCCACTGCCTAGATGTTCTTCTTTGGCATTTCGTAAGGCAAGTCCGACACGGTCTCCAGCCCCAGCCGCAGAAACATCATCATCCATCACTTGGAGGGATTTTGCGTTCCCAGTTCCGTTTGCAGGAAGTAATACCAATTCATCATGCACATTTACAGTTCCTGATTGAACATAACCAATGGCGACTAAACCAATCCCTTTGACATTAAAATATTGGTCGATAGGAATTACCAAAGGTGCTGCAGCATTTGCAGATAATACCTCTGAAATCTCATCCATGAATTGGTAGAGTGTATTGCGTAATTGGATTCCATCATCTGCCCCAAATATCCATTCGCCTAAACCCGCTTGCTTAAACAACATCTTGACTTGATCTTCATCAACCCATTCACCCTGTGGTGCATTGATTACAGCAATTCCTTTGGAGATATTAGCACTTGCGAAAGCGACGAGAGATTCTCCAAGCGTGGCATCAATAGCAGTGATTTCAATTAGGCCTACACGTGCGGCAGAAAGGGCGTTTAAAAATGGACGAAGGCGTTCAGGATATTTGGCAGGGCGAATGATGGAGAGGATTCGTGGGCCGTCCTGACCAGTCTCTTTGTGAACATAGGTGTGAACATCTCTTTGGTCGGTTGCTTTTGCAATTTCGCGTGCCAAATCATCGGTTCCAATCATCGCGATATTGAGGACAGGCATGCCCCGTCCACCAATGTGGGCCACATGAAGGTAGGGGTGATTCACTTCTTACGGTTCGCCAACATTTGCTCGCGAATGTTTTTTGCGTGTTCCCAATCCCCTTGCTCATCATCTTCTTCAACCACAAATTGAGGTATCGGTATTGGTCGCATCATTGAATCAATAGCGACGAAGAAGAAGAATCCTTCACAAATTTTCTTCTTTTCCCAATTTGCTTTGTTAATTGCTACTGCAGTGACTTTCGTGCATGCAGTATGGCTACTTGTAAAAACGACTTTTCCAGTTACTTCAAGTAAATCGCCTTGCCGTGCAGGAGCAATGAATGTCAAAGCATCAATGGAAATAGTGACAAATTCGCGATGAGCGAATTTAGCACAAGCAATTCCACCTGCTTTATCCATGATAGAGAGTAATTTTCCACCGAACAAAGTGTCGTATGCATTTGTATCGCCTGGAAAAACATGTTCAATGAGCGTTGCGGGCTCTTTAGAATAAGGTTCCATGTTTGTGCGAAGAGGTTCTCCCTCAAGAACTCATGTAGAGTTATCCTTGTCAAGAGGTGGTTTCTTGACCTTGAGGGACTGGCACCTGTTATGGTGAATGAAAAAGTGTGCATTGCTTTGGTGTCCGGCGGCATCGATTCACCTGTTGCAGTCGCTCGAATGCTCAAGCAAGGATGGACTATTTACCCGGTTCATTGTACACAGGAACCTGTTACCGGGCCAGAAGCAGAACACAAAACAATAGCAGCACTCCGTTTTTTCCTTGAAATGGAGGGGTCAATTGGCGATGCAGCACGCCGTCAACTCTCACGAAATTTAACCGTGGTCCCAGTTGCAGAGCAATTGGCTTTGTTTACTGAAAAATGGTGCCACACAGAATATTTCATTCACATGAAACGCTTATTCAATTGTCTGGCTGAACTGGCTGGAAAAGAGGTTGATGCGACACATATCTTAACGGGTGAAAATCTTGGACAGGTCTCGTCGCAAACTTTAGGAAATCTTGGAGCGATTGAGATGGTTTCATCATTACAAATATTAAGACCTCTACTTGGATTTGATAAAACTTCAATAATGCACATGGCTCAAGCAATAGGAACATATGATTTGAGTATCGGACCGGAGGTCTGTGATGCTCTTGGGCCTTCACTCCCGACCACAATTGCTAATTTGGAATGGCTTGAAAAAAGCGAAAACCGGTTAGGTGGTTTAGGCCAAATCTCTCAAGATGCATGGCTTCAAAGACGTGTTGTGGAACTTTGAAGTTCAAATCAAGTTGAAACCCCTCCGTAGGAGGGGGTTTTGGGGCAAGAGTCCGTTGCGATTATAGGTGAAGGAATCCTCGGACGAAGAACAGGTGAGTCTATGACCCATAATAATCGACGATTGAAAGCCCCATTGTTTCTAGTTTTCTTGATGGTATTGGCACCATTTGCTGCTGCAGCAAACGTGACTACTTTTGGAAATGGAAATTCAACAACTGATATTGAATTGCGGGATGGTACTGCGTTTGTGGATACAGATTCTGGTGTTATTCATCTCCCATCATCTGAGACGGTTACCAGTGCTTCACTCGATATTTCGACCAATATGGTTGAACATAGCGCACAAACTCGGGTGGATCTTGAAACAATGCCGCGTGTTTGGAATCCGATGTATAACAATCAACTCACAAAATTTTCAAATTCTGCTGATTTTATCTATGAAGAAGGCTCAAATGCAGTTCCTGTCAAATTGAAGGCAGAAGGATTCCTTACTGATTTTGAAGAAACAAATGCGAATTTCCTCGACCATCGAGGTTTCACCCAAAATCAATTTGGCTGGGACCACGGTCCAATTGACATCACAACTGTAGGGCCAAACTCAAATGTACCTGATTGTTCGAGTGGAACCTATTGTTGGGGCACTGGATTAACAGATGATGACTATACCAATGAGCAGGCAGGCCAAAACGGCTTTTCATACCGCATGACTTCGGCTTCAATTTTTGTCGATTCTAATTTGAAAAACCATATGGCTTACTTTGACTCATGGCATGACCTTGACATCGATACCGGTTCCGGAACAAACCCTCCAATATACTATCGAGATTGTGCCTACATGCAAATACGTTCATCATACAACGATGATTTTGTTGACAATGACCCTGCTGGATTTACTCAAATCGATCTTGACCTTTCAAATTCCTCTGGCGTTGGATATGGTAATGGATATTATGCAAGAGGCTCAGGTTCATCCAATGCTGGACAAATCGATGGGCGTTGCGGAGGCATCAGCCAAGGAGATTATGCTCTTGCTGGAACTTCTACCTCTGTTTCTAATCCTACAGGATGGGCAAATATTGCCATTGATTTGGTTCAATATGTTGGGCAATATGTTCAATTCCGTTTCATCATGGAGGACAATAACATTGGAGGAACTGATGGTGGAAAAGCCGGTTGGTATGTCGATAATTTCCGAGTAGGCGACCCTTTGCCTCAATCGGCCGATATGTCAATCAATGGTTTCCTGCCATCTGTTTCAAGCGGTGATAATCAACCAAATGGATTCGGAATACTCACTCTCGAAGCAGAGACGACTAGTTCAGCTACACTATCTGTGGAAGTTCTTGACTCAGCAACCGGCCTCACTGTTGTTGACCGAAATGGAAAAACAATGACCAACCTTCAAGGAAAAATCATCGAACTTTGGGATATCAATTCAACAACGCATCCGTCGATTGATTTCAAAATGACCTTTGATTCTGGTCCAAGTCGTTTGTCTTCGCCCGTATTTCATGGATTTAGTATTGGGACACGGGTTGGAACTGGATTCAATCAATCGACTGGAATGATGGCCAATATTGTCAATGGCGTTTGGGAAACTCCAGGCAATGGTATGCCGATGCTCTATTCTCCTGTGGTGACTGATGAAACCTATACTCCAGTGCTTGAACGAAGTAATTTTAATCGCCCTATAACTCGCATAACCCCATTTATTCAAGATGATTGTTCAGAAGTACCGAACATAGACATTATTGGGTTTGGTGGAGAAGGTTTACTCGGAGTCGAAAGTGATACTGAGTATATCCTATCGGAACCATTATTCGGATTTAACGCACTAATCTCCTATCAGAACGCTTGTAATGTGGGTGGAATTTGGTTTGATTTGACATTTGGCCACCACACAGAATATGTTCAACTAGATGTTGCAAACGATGGCCACGTAGATTGGGGCTTTGAAGAACCTGCCTTTGGCGGCTTTGGACGACAAACTAATTTCTTGCAAAGCAAGGTCGATGGCGTCAATTACGGTCAATCATCTTCGACCCTCACCATTGACAGTAGCGGCGTTGCAGAAGGTGCCATGTTTATGCTTCCTAAAGGAGCAGAAGTCACCTCAATCGACTATGCTTTCGACCAAATAGAAATTCATTCAACCAATGACCCAGTGGAAGGTTTTGACCTTACACTCTTGTCAGGGACTCAAGAAGTATTCCTTGGTCCAATTGATAACAATACTATTCTTTTCCCAGAATATGTTGGGGAAACAGTGGATATGAAAGCAGCCCTTAATTCACTTCTTTCCAATGGTTTGGTTCCGGTTAGCCATTATGATGCATATGGGCAAGAATGGCAAACCTTCCGACTGAGAGCGAATTCTCCTAATGCTTCCACTGGTGCACAAATGATAGTTCGTGACCTAGATATCATTTACAATTATACAGTTTCACTTAGTAACTCGGACGGTTTAGACCGTGAATTGAACAAAGGTGTTGCTTTGTGGGATGGAGGTACAACTGCAGAAGTGGAGTTGAAGGTATCCGGTACTATTGGTGGCGGACTAACTCTTTCAAATCTTCAAATCACAACTTCCAGCGGTTATGATAACACCATTAGTCTGGTTGGCAATCCAATTGGTTTGTATCCAAACGGAGCCATCTATGAAATCACGACAACCCATACTGTAAGTCCACTTACAGGTGCGAATTTGGCCGAAGCAACATTGACTTTTGAATCAAAAACAGGTGATGTAGTATTGAGTTACAGCGACAACTTCCTATTCTCTGAAGCATCTGATGTTGACGACCTTCTTACCCTTGAATCATCAAGTTCTGTACCGATTACTGATGGAAAGCAAATCACTTGGCGCTTTGTAGTCAATTCAAATTGGGAAGATACCGATGAAGTGCGTATCTATTCTGGTCTCATCGCATCAAATGGGGTCAATGGACTGCCAGATGCCACTTTACTTGCTCCAGTTGGAGGAAATGCTGTTGAAAATGATGCAGTCATCACTTCATTCCAAGTTCTCAACAATATTGGGGTTGTTCAAGATTTAGACGATGGAACTTCCGGACAAACAGTAACCGTTGAAGGTTCTATCCGTCTTCAAGATTTGTCGATTGCTCCAGACCCAAGTGGATATTTCATGGTCCTTGAGCAGAAAACGATTAACAACACAGATGGTAATATATCTATCGAATGGATTTCTGTTGCCAACCAATCTGGTATTCCAGGTGGCGATTTCAATTGGGCAATTGACCTAGGAATGGCTGCTGGCCAAGACACATACCGATTCCGGGTCGATGGCTACGAAGGTGGCGACACCCTCTGTCCAGCGGTGGAATTCCGCCCAGATTCAGATTGTGCAATACCGTTCAATCTCTCGATTGATACACTTGACCCGAACTTGCTGGAAGTTCGAATCCTCAACGGTCAAGTCGACCCATCTTTAGAAACCAACTGGCGAGTAATGGTTGACGATACATGGGTAGTTCCATCTCCGAACCCCACTGCTACTGGTAACCAATCAATTCGTCTCAATGCCAGTGATTTACCAAGTCCACCAGAAACACTCGATCTGAAGATATGGGTTCAATATGACCATGATACCAATTCAAACGGGCAAGCTGAAGCCGATGAATACATCACAGTTGTAGCATATAGCGATGGTGCTGCACCATTTGCTAATTACTCAGCCACTTTCAACGACAATGCCAATGTTGGCCAAGACCCTGTCGGTAAAGTCAGTGTTTGGATTGATGGCTATGACAAGGCTGGAAATCCTATTAATGGCGGCGGGCCTGGGTTTGAAAATGACCAATTCACCTATGTTTCAATGAACTCCAAATCTCCGGTCATTAGAAATTTCTTCATCGATGATTCTCATGATGGTCGTTTCTTGAAATCCAATCAACAACAATACAATGGAAAGTGGAACCATACAATGTATGCCGGCAATGAATACCACCTAATCGTGGAAGCAAACGATGATAACGGTTGGCGAGATATTGATTATTTCCGCATTGATTTGGCAGATGACAGAGATGATATGACTGTCTATTATTTCCCAAGAAATGAAACTGCTTGGACCAATAGCCCATATGTCGAAATCCTCCAAAACCCACAAGTGCTTCGCATGAGTGGTCATGTTCTCATCGACCCATTTGAATCAGACTTTTACTTGGATTTGCCAATTCGTATGACATGGGGATTACCAGGTGCTTCAACCTCACTGAATAACCCAACCCTGTATATGAAAGACCTTGATAATCCAACATATCGAATGCTTCCTGCCCCTGGGCGCCACATCCAAGATTGGTACTACAGCGATGGAATCCAACTAGATTATCGTGCTGATGCGGTAAATAACCTCATGATAACCCCCTTGTTTTCTGACATCATGGAACCTATTACTCAAGATGTACGAAGCGGCTTTATCGGTCCAGGAGATATTGTTTCATTCCAAGGCCAATATGCTTACCTTGATGGAATCTTGAATGAGGTTTATATCACTCCAGAAATCGAATTGACCCTTGAACTCACTCGTGAAAATGCTGCCAAAGATGGGTCCAAAGGATACATCTCCACCCCTGGTGAAGTGACATACCACACCTTTACCGGTGGCGTATTCGATATTAACATTACAGTGCCGACAAATACCAATGATTACACCTACACATTCCGTTTATGTCCTTATGATGCAAGCGGCGGAAGTGGTGGTTCGAGCGGTGAATGTGGCAACGGTATCGAGGGACTACCACTTGGTGCAGTTGATTCATCTACAGCCATTTGTGCATCCTCTTCATCGTATGGATGTCAAAGTTTCAATCTAAAGGTCGACGATACAGCTCCTCGAGTTGTACTTAACTCTTGGACGGTCAAGGACGGCAACGATGAAATTCTTGCTAATGTATTGCCTACTTCAACATTCCATTGTGTCGATATTGAAGTTATTCTTGAAGAACAACAAGCCTTGTTCCAAGGCGATGTTTCCGTGGTTTGGAGTTTCTACAGCGACCCGATGAATAACATCACATGGCCGATTTATCGTGCGACACATGGTGAAATGCCTTTGAGTCAAGAACTCACACTCACCCCTAGCGGAGGTTCGTACTTTGCATCTGCAGAATGTGTCGATTTGTGGCCAATTGAAGAAAGCCAAAATGATCCGAGTGCTGAACAAATTGACAGTGTCGAACTGGTCTTCTGGCTCGATGCAACCGATTCAGCAGGTAATGGTGCAATCAGCCGTGGCGGACCTGTCGAGGATGAAGAAAGTGGAGCAATCTCAATTGCCCCAATTGCCTCAAGTAACCCTCAGCATAAATCGATGTATGAATTGATTCACGAAGAAGCGTCTTTTGCCATTACCGATGTAGTTATGCGTCCTGCTAAACCTGAAGTTGGGCAAGATATGGATCTAGAAATAAAAGTTTTGAATGTAGGGACCATGGATGGTTCAACCATTCTCAATATCCGTTCTGTCGTCAATGATGGTGTACCTGTGTTTGAAGGAAATGTATCCACTGGAGATATTCCAGTTGGAGAAGATGCTTGGATTAAGGTTACTCTTCAGCAATTCGATTTAGCAACTACGGGTATGTATTACCTAATCTCAGATGATGCTACTAATGAGGTTCTGTACAATGGTTCTTCATTGGGTGAAGCGTTTAACGTTAAGGTTGAGAGCCAATCTTCTGATTCAAGTGGATTGTTCTTGATACTTGCGATTCTTGGCATTTCAGTTGCAGTACTTGCGACATTGGTCTTTGTATTGGTTCGTCGAGGAAGCGACAATGATCTCTTCGAAGACGGTTTCGAAGAAGAAAATGAAAAGGCATATGCGGAATTACCAGGGCAGTCAAAGCCACTTTCAGGTCCTCCTGCTCCTGTGGCTAATGTTTCACCTGAAATGGCTCTTGCAATGGCAGAATTCCCTCAATGGACCCAAGATGAAATCCAAGGTTACTTTGACCAAGGATGGAGTGTTGACGCTCTCAAAGATTGGGTTAACAGTCAGTGAGTGTGAAACCTGTGCCCGCTCGACTTGATTGGGGCGACCATGTTTGGAAAGACCCCGAAGGGGGATGCATTTTGCTTCATGGTGTTTTGCCAACCATTGTCTATCCTCGCTTGATGCGTCCAAGAGAAACATGGAATGGCTTGGCATTACTAGAATCGCCCGATGTTGTAGATTTATGGATTCAAGAAGAAAAGGATGAAGCAGAATCCCCAGGCGTCAATCTTTCACATGGACTGATTTCAGGTGGTGCCTTTGGGATCTTTTTAGACGAAGTAACTCGTGTTGAAGATGTAACAAGTGGCCGATACCCAGACCCCGAACCTCGCCGATTGCATCGAAACGCAGTTCGTCATGACAGGCCAGTTTTTTTCATTGAACCTACAGCAGATGATGAAGAATGGAACAAGCATTTGACACTTGAAGCCAAAGCGGCATCTCATTGGAAGAAATTATTGGGGATGGTTTCAATTGGTGGTAAATGGAGAAAAAGAGTCAAGAAAAATATTTTTGATGCTCAAAAACCACCGAAAGGCGTTTCGAGTAATTTTGGTTCAGCAGCAGTTTTGTCGGCAACATGGTGGGACTTGAGTGAATGGATAGTCGGCCCGCAAGTATGCCAATCTCGTGATCAAAGGTTTGCAGGGCGTTTGCGCGGGGCCCTTGCATCGCTCCGCGAGGATTTCGGGGATGAGGCAGTATTGTTGCTCCCGTTGTATTTGCCACATCGAAACGCAATTCTGGAGGCCTTGGAAGCTCTTCCAAAACAAGAGAAGGTTAGTTTAGACAGCACTTCACCCGAGAGACTGGAGGAGGAATGAATATGTCGGGGACAGCCATTAAAGTTCGAATTGAAAACCACTTGTTCCGTTTTATTCCACCAAATCGTATCGACCCGCAGGCAGTTGTTTCACAACTTGGGGGCCAAGAAACTAGTGGTGTGGTAATCAAAGTACTCGATAAACCACGTGCAACTCTTGTGATTGACCAACAAGGACGCATCACAGTTCATGGAACACATCGCATTGAAGCGGCTCGTGCTGCTGCAAAAGAACTGATGCTACGCCTTGGGCTGAATGATTCTGGTTTGGAAACTGAATTAGGTCCTGTAGTCGCCTCCTTTAATTTCGATCAATCTCTGGATATCACCCAATTAGTTGGAAATTATTCTGCAGGAAATGCAGTTTATGATAAACGACTTGGATGCAGTACTATCGAAGATTCACGGCATAATTTAACACTTCACATTTGGCCAAATGGCCGATGCATCGTCCCCAATGCGCGTCACCAAAACATTGTGGCTATGGCTGCAGTGTACTGGAGAACTCAATTGGAAGAGCAGAATCTCTTCATTTAGGTGTTAAATCAATGAACATGTTTGATTTCGCCCCATGTGTTGAAAAAACATGAACTCCAGCGTTTGACTGAGGGTCAACCATGCAAGAGAAGGCAAAATGGACGGGCCCGATACTCGACAATCATTTCCATTTGAATCGCAATGGGCGTTTCCTTGAAGCAGCAAGAGATTTCAAACATGCAGGCGGCACTGATATTGTCTTGGTACATTGCCCAAACTTTTCAGCCCCTCCCACAACTAAAAAAGGTCACACTGAAACATATGCTGACACCATAAAAATGGCTGAGGAAGTGCGAAAAGAAATCGGTCTTGGTGTTAGAGTTGTTCTTGGCCCACACCCTGCGGCATTCGCCCATCAATTCACGGCATGGATTGAGGAATCAGGTGAACAAGGGGCGGAGCGAGCCATGCAGAATTACCGAGAGAGTATCGATGCAGCATTAGATTTTGTCCACGAAGGAAAAGCTCACGCTATCGGCGAAGTAGGCCGTCCTCATTGGAAAGTTGAGGAACGGATTTGGGATTTTTCTAATGCGTTATTACTAGAAACAATGCATTTGGCTCACCAAGAAGGTATTGCTTTACAGTTGCATGTTGAAGGTGAACTTGAATCAACTTACAACGATATGGTTTCAATGGCTGAAAAGGCGGGACTTGCAAAAAATAAATTGGTTCGTCATTACGCTCCACCGGATGTATCACAACAAATTACTCAAGGAATTACACCAAGTGTATTAATTGGCAAAGGAGCAATTGAGACGTTGATGTCGACCGTAGAGTCATGCTCAAATGGTTTCCTTTTGGAAACCGATTACATGGACGACCTACGACGACCAGGCGCAGTATTGGGGCCGAAGACTGTTCCAAAACGTACGCACCAATTATTGGAGGCGGGATTGGATGAAGAATTTCTCTGGAAAGCCCATCAAGAACTAGCAGAAGATTTGTACGGTCCGAGTGTTTATTGAGAGGAGTCGGGCTTTTCCCCATCAATCGCCCATCACATTCATGAGTGAAAGCATGTACCGGCCACTGTGGCAACTATGCGAAAGGCATTGATTCTCGGGATAGTTCTCAGTCTCTTTTTGGGGCCATGCCTTGTTACACCAGTCGCTGCACAAGGCTCTCCGCTACCAGCTGTCGAGTTAAGTTGTGGTTCTGACCCAGTCATGAATGTCCACCCGACTTCAGATGCAGAAATCTCTGTGTTGTGTACCGTGACTAACCCCACTTCTGCCAGTGAAGACATTAGCATCACCAAAATTGAATGGGATGGAGTATTGGTTGAGATGACATTGAGCGAAGATTCGTTCACACTTGCCGCTGGGGAAGATGATACCTTTGAAATTCTCTTTACTGGTCAAACAAAGATTCCAGCAACAGTACAACACTCGTTTGAAATTGAGGCCAAAGTCGAGTCATGGAATGGCCTCCCTTATGGGCAATTACCTGAAGGATTTTGGGTTGCAAACACCTCACATATTGGCGATTTAAAAATTGAAAGTTATGGTATGGTTGAATTATTGCTCTCTGATGTTACAACCCGCTACATGGATACCAGCGATGAAGTCGAATTCAATTTTCAAGTTACCAATAAAGGCAATGCAGAAGACACTTTGGAAGTTGTCTTCGCAAATGCAGCAGAACTTCAAGCAGCAGGTTTTTCTTTCCCAGGTGGGACATCGGTCAGTGAAAAGGTAGATTATCAAGGGACATCATCTGTAAAAAGTCTCACAATTAGAGCTCCATCTGAAGTAAGTTCTGACCTCCGAATGCCGTTGTTGATTAGGGCTCAAAGCACAATTGACGACTCTGCTCCATTTAGTGAAATTAATATTCAACTCGATATCAAATCATCGACCCAATCGAGTGGAATCGATGGTTTAGATTCTTTGAGTTCCGATGATACGCTCATGTATCTTTCAATAGCGGGAGGGGCGATACTTGTCATCCTCTTCCTCGTAGTTTTGGTGCGAGTTGTTTCAAAGAAGAAGCCCAAGGGAGCGGTTCAAGCAAAAGTTACTCATCCGATAATTCTACCAGAAGAACCAGACCAAGAATCGAATGATGATATTGACGATTTATTTTCTGATTTGGATGAAGAAACCACCGGAGCCGATGAATTTGACGATTTATTTGATGATTTATAATTGCCACGGCTCCCAAAATAGGGTCGCTGAACCATTGTTTTCATTGTCGCAACATAGGTAACAGTCATAGGTTGGGTGTGACGGCCAACACCTACCCATTGGGTAGGTGCAATTATGCTCAAATTACAAGGAAAGACTGCCTTCGTCTTCGGTGTGGCCAGTGAGGACTCTATCGCATGGGCTATTTGCCAGCAACTTGCTGCTGCTGGTGTCACTCTGTACCTCGGTTATCAGAAACGCTTCATGAGTCGGATTTTTCAATTGAAAGATAAATTACCTCAAATTGGTGGATTTTACCCCCTTGATGTTGCTGAAGACGCCACTACAAGAGAATTCTTTGAGGCCTTTGAAAAGGAACATCCAGGAAAGAAAGCAGATATTTTGATTCATGCAATTGGTTTTGCCCCCCGTGCTTGTTTTGACCGACCTATTCTTTTTGTTGAAGACAGCGATATCAATACGGCAATGACAATATCAGCAAATTCTCTTCAACGATGTTTGAAGCATGCACTGCCTTATCTAAATCCGGGTTCATCAACGATAACGCTCACTTATGCAGCATCCAACCGTTTTGTACCAAATTATGGTATCATGTCGATGGCCAAAGCAGCTCTCGAATGCTGGACTCGTGAATTAGCATGTCACCTTGGCCCTGAAGGACATAGAATTAACGCCATTTCATCAGGTCCAATTCGGACCATAGCAGCGAGCGGAGTTCCTGGTTTCGATAATATTCTCGATCATGTGGAGGCAAATTCTCCACTTCGACGAAATGTCAGTCAAGAAGATGTAGCAGGCGCAACATTATGGCTGGCTAGTTCTCTTTCAAGTGGCGTAACAGGCCAATGCATCTATGTGGATGGCGGTTATTCGATAACAATGGTGCCTCAGAGCATTATGAATGAATGAGGTGGATGTTATGGTTAAAGACGCGAATGGAAAAGAAATCTTGGGGCTTGAACAAGGGCCGTTCGAACCCATCGCCATAATTGGGATATCTGCGTTGATGCCCGATGCCCCCGACCTTGCAACCTTTTGGCAGAATATTATCGATGCGAAAGTCAGTATTCGAACGATTCCAAAGCACCGTTGGATTGGGCCAATTGAACACTTCTACCGAGAAGGTGGCCCCGGAAACATCGAAGAAGGCTTTACTTATGCGCGAATAGGTGCTGTTGTTGAAGGGTACGAATTCGATTGGAGACGATGGAAGCAACCTCCAGGCACTCTGACACAAATTGACCTCGCGCAACAATGGGCGGTTTCAGTTGCTGCTTCTGCCATTGAACAAGCAGGTTATGATGGAGAAACAAAAGACATTGACCGACTACGAACAGGAGTTGCTTTTGCAAATGCACTTGGTGGCGAGAATAGGAATTTGTCCAATATCCGTATTTATTCAAATCATACGAAAGAATTAGCCAAATCACAAGGAATGCCAGAAGCGAACAGCGCCGCTTTTGTTGAATCCATTATTGAAGGGGCCCCTCGGGTGAATGAAGACACTATGCCGGGAGAACTGGCAAATGTTGTTGCAGGTCGAGTGTCAAATTTACTTGATCTACAGGGTCCTAATTTTGCAATGGATGCCGCATGCGCATCATCGCTTGCTACAGTAATGGATGCATGCCGATTATTACAAATGCGTCAAGTCGATGTGATGATTGCTGGAGCAACAGATAGAAGCATGGATGCACCAACCTTTGCGAAGTTCAGTGCGATTGGAGCACTTTCGGCTTCTCATTCCACGCCATTCGATGCAGGGGCAAATGGATTTGTCATGGGTGAAGGTGCAGGAGCCTTTGTTCTAAAACGCCTTTCAGATGCGATTCGCGATGGAGATGACGTTCATGCGGTCATCCGCGGAGTTGGTGGCTCATCCGATGGCCGCGGCAAAGGAATTACTGCTCCTAGCCAGCGTGGCCAAATCCAAGCCATTGCTCGTGCATATTCACAAGCGGGTTATGAAGCCACTTCAGTTGAATTAATCGAGGCACATGGCACTTCAACCAAAGTAGGAGATGCGACAGAACTCGGAACCCTCGCTTTGCTTTGGGATGGAACTCCAAATGGCAATCATGTCGCAGTCGGCTCAATCAAATCACAAATTGGCCATTTGAAAGCGGCTGCAGGCATTGCAGGACTCATCAAAGCGGTTATGGCACTTCACCACCGAACTATCCCTCCTTCGGCTGGTTTCAAAACTCCAAATCCAACTGTTGATTGGGAGAGTAATCCCTTTTTCGTACCAATTAAGGCACGTGAATGGCCTCGACCTGAAACCCATCCACGCCGCGCAGGTGTTTCCGCATTCGGCTTTGGAGGAACGAATTATCACGTTGCTTTGGAAGGATTCGAACCGGAATTCCATTCAGAATTGGCACAGAAATGGGACCTAAGATGGGACGCCTATGCCCAAACAGAATCAGCACCTACAGTCACCTCAAATGCAGCCTCAGTACTCGATAAATCTGCAACCCCTTCAATGACACATGACGAAATGAAAGCGATTGAAGGTGGAATTCTTTTACTCTCTGCAACAGACCTTCGGTCCCTCCAAACAAAATTAGAGGCTGTTGAATATTCTGGAACACATTTCGATGAAGATCCTCGTGGCTTGAGGCTTTCTTCGGCCTTGAATCAAGCATCTTCAACATACGATGCATCTGAATCATTTCGAATGTGCATCGTGGCAACATCATGGGCTGAATTCCACAAGCGAACAGCATTAGCTAGTAAAGCGATGAATGATCCAGAGAAGTGGGGTTTCTTGCAAGCTCAAGGAGTACTCTTGACCAACGACCCAGCCCTCCATCCTAAGGCTAAAATCGCTCACATGTATCCCGGACAAGGAAGCCAATATGTGGGTATGACGCATGACTTACATCAACGATATAGTGCTGTTCAGGATGTATGGTCTCAAGCAGATGAAACGATGGTCGAAGTTCTAGATGGCGAGAGCCTGTCAAGTTTTGTTCTCCGTTCCAATTTATCAAAAGAAGAGCGTATTGAGGCTGAACATAAACTCAAACAAACAGAATATACTCAACCTGCAATGCTTACTGCTGATTTGGCAATTGAGCGGGCATTGAACGACCATGGACAAATGCCCGATATGGTGGCTGGTCACTCTTTGGGCGAATATGCTGCGTTGATGTCAGCAGGTATTTTGGACATGGATGGCGCTTTGCGTGCTTCTGCTGCACGGGGTACAGAAATGGGTTCTGTCGTTATCGACGATAAAGGCCTAATGGCGAGTGTTATGGCGCCATACGAAGAGGTAGCAGCAGTTCTTGAATCGATAGATGGTTATGTTATTGCAGCCAATAAAAACTCACCAAAGATGACAGTAGTTGCAGGCGAAACCGCACCAGTTCAACAAGCAATGGCCGTTTTCGAAGAAAAGGGCTTCCAATGCGTACCTTTGGCCACCTCACATGCATTCCATTCTCGTATCGTTGCACCTGCCAATGAACCTTTACGACGTTTCCTTGAAAGTCTTGAGATTCGATGGCCTAATATCCCCATAACGGCAAATGTCGATGGTACTTTCTATCCAATGGAAGGAGAAGATTCGAAAGCAGGAATATTAGAAAAATTAGCCCCTCAAATGGCTTCTGCTGTTGAATGGACGACCCAAATTGAAACCATGTATGCTGCTGGAGCCCGCGCCTTCATCGAAGTTGGTCCGAAGCGAGCATTAACGATGTTCGCAGTTCAAATTCTAGAAGGCCAACCACATTTGCCAATCATGTCAAATCATCCGAAACAAGGTGGCATTGCTACATTCCTTGGAGCATTGGGGACTTTGGCTTTAGCCGGCCGTCAACCCCATTGGCCAGCCGATGATTCATCGGTGCTGACCGAAGCATTCCGCGCAGGCCCCCTCGAAGCTTACCAATCCTCAAATTTAGCCGGCCATTCTACCGCTGAAATGGACGATTTGCGCACACGGGCGCGCCCATTGCCTTCAACAGGTGGTGCAGAGTCAGTTGTTCAACAGGTCGTTGTCAAATCATCTCCAAGTAAATCAGTGGACCCTGAAGTAGCGGCAATGAAGGCAAAGAATGCCTATATCGGTGACCGCCTCGCTGCAGTTAGTGGCTATCCTGCTGGTTTTTGCAACGGCATGGTCAACTTACGTCTCGGCCTTGGCATGAGCGATTCTGATGTTTCAGCGGTCATTAAAACAATAGAAAATGAGGCAACAATCGATGCCTCATTCGATGCCTCGAACATTGCTACTGCAGCAGATTTGGCGAAATGGGTGACTTCTCTCCCATCATCTTGGGCGCCAAAATCATCTCTATTACAAGTAACAAGCCCTCAGTCTAATTCTCCTTCTGTTGCCTCGTCAGTCGGCCATGTTGAACGCCGCCACACTGACCCCTATGTAATCACAGGAGTTTCTCTTGGTTTGCCAGGAGGTGAACGTGTTTTCGATGAAGATACTTTTGAACGCTTAGTCCGAGGTGAAACATGTCTTACAGAAGTGAGTGATGAATACAAACAACGGTTGCTAGATAAGAACATAGTTCGATTGATCAAAGGTCGAGATGGTTCTGTGAACATGGAGCAAGCAACTGAATTTGGCGACATTCCACAACTTGCAGGCATAAAATCCGCTTTTGACATTTCAGAAGAATTTGGAATTGACCCCAAGGTAGTTCTCGCTTGGGACATTACCACTCAATTAGCAGTTGCAGCAGGCCTTCTTGCGCTACGTGACGCTGCAATTCCTTTGACGCCGGTCGAACAAATCGGCAAAGGTGGATTGCGTTTGATACGAAATTGGGAAGTGCCTCAACATCATCGTGAACGAACAGGAATTGTATTTGCCTCTTGCTTCCCAGGCCTCCAGATGGCTATGAAACATGCAAATAACAATGGCGATGATGGTGAAGGTAGATTTGACCGTCGCTATTTATTCCAAACACTGAACATGGGTCATTCTCAATTCGCACAATATTCAGGAATACGCGGGCCAAATACGACCATCAATCTTGCCTGCGCATCATCAACTGCTGCTTTCGGCGTGGCAGAGGATTGGCTCAACAGTGACCGTGTGGACAGAGTCGTGATTATTTCTGCGGATGATGTCACCGGTGATGATTTGTGGGAATGGATTGGAGGCGGCTTTGCCGCTTCAGGTGCTGCTGCTACGAGCAATGTTATCGAAGAAGCAGCATTGCCTTTCGACCGTCGAAGAAACGGATTGGTACTTGGAATGGGTGCCGCTGCATTCGTCGTTGAACGGCATTCTGAAGCAATAAAACGCGGTGTACAACCCTTTGCAGAACTTCTTGGAACGCGTACCGCTAACTCTGCTTTCCATGGAACTCGTCTCAATGTAGAACATGTTGCAGAAACGGTCAATTCTTTCATCAGTTCAATGGAGAATGAATGGGAAATAGACCGACATGAAATCGCTCCAAACACTGTATTCTTTTCGCATGAAACATACACGCCCGCACGTGGTGGTTCAGCACAATCTGAAGTTCGTGCTTTACGTGATACATTTGGAGAAAGTACCGATAATCTGGTTGTCGCTAACACCAAAGGGTTCACTGGCCATCCAATGGGCGTAGGAATTGAAGATGCAAGTATGTTCTATGGAATGAAAACAGGGCGAATTCCTCCAATTGCGAATCACAAAGAAACCGACCCAGAACTTGGAAATCTCAATTTATCGAAAGGTGGCGACTATCCCGATATCAAATATGGATTGCGATTTGCAGCAGGTTTCGGCTCCCAAATGGCCCTATCATTGGTGCGAAAGTGGCCCGTGATCGGTGAAAGAATTGATGGTCAACGTTTCCTTTCATGGAGTCGCAATCTTGCCGATACAGATGATGTGGTTTTACGAATTCTCGATAACAAACTGGTAGCCTATGTAAACGGTGATGACAATCTTCACGGCGGTGTACAGGGCGAGCCTTGGCCAGTCACTGCTGCATGGGAAGGAAAGCCTTCTGTCGCCACACCAGCATCAAAACCGGAACCACAAATACCTGTGATAATTGAAGAGCCAATTGCACAACCAGAAATTATTGTAACTCCTACTCCTGCACCAACTGTTGAATCCGATTATATTGCCACTGTCATCGAAGTAGTTGTCAACCACACTGGCTACCCCGCTGACTTTGTTGAATTAGACCAAGACCTCGAAGGTGAATTAGGCATTGATACAGTCAAGCAAGCCGAGATTATGGCTGATATCCGTGAGAGGTTTTCACTTCCATTGGATGAAGAATTTGTTCTTTCGGATTATCCAACACTC
>JABJFI010000078.1 GCA_018662825.1 Methanobacteriota archaeon
GTCTGTATCTACGGATTCCGAGGAGTCAAGTGGGAATGCGTCGTCTGCATCCGTCACGTTATCTCCATCATCATCAGTGTCTGCATTGTCTCCAGTTCCGTCATTGTCTGTATCTACTGATTCAGAGGAGTCAAGTGGGAAGGCGTCATCTGCATCCGGAACGTTGTCACCGTCTGTATCACTATAGGTCATGTACTCAAGATTGCCATTGGTGTAATCATAATAGGTCACATGCAGGTTATCATAGGAATCAATCGCTAATGAGGATTGATAGCCGACGTCATCTGTGCTGTCGAGCGAGACCGGTGTGCTCCAAGAAGAGCCATCATAGGTCATGTACTCAAGATTGGCATTGGGGTAATAATCAAGATAGGTCACGTGCAGGTTATCATTGGAATCAATCGCTAATGAGGACTCAAGGCCGACGTCATCTGTGCTGTCGAGCGAGACCGGTGTGCTCCATGACTGCATGAAGCCATCATAGGTCATGTACTCAAGATTGTAAGAAGGATAGTCGGCATAATAGGTCACGTGCAGGTTATCATTGGAATCAATCGCTAATGAGGAATCCTCGCCGACGTAACCTGTGCTGTCGAGCGAGACCGGTGTGCTCCACGAAGAGCCATCATAGGTCATGTACTCAAGATTCTCATTGGTGTAATCATAATAAGTCACGTGCAGGTTATCATTGGAATCAACCGCTAATGAGGAATACTCGCCGACGATACCTGTGCTGTCGAGTGAGACCGGTGTGCTCCAAGAAGAGCCATCATAGGTCATGTACTCAAGATTGAAATTGATGCCGTCAAAATAGGTCACATGCAGGTTATCATTGGAATCAATCGCTAATGAGGACATCTCGCCGACGCTATCTGTGCTGTCGAGCGAGACCGGTGTGCTCCATGAAGGGGCATTCCGAGCGGAAACAGAAAAAGAATCTTTATCGTTCGTCTCCGATGTTAACATCGTTGTATTCACATCATTTGTCACAGCCAATAAGGTAGTTTGAGCCACCAAAAGGAACATCAAAAATAAGGCAACTGAGGTTGTTGGCTTTAGGCGCATGAAGTTTCCAATCTGGTGACGCTTAAGACTTGAATGGATGAAATTGAACCCTTAAAAAAGCCATATTTTTCGCAATTACCCTCTGTATACCCTTGCGACAGGCATCTCACGCGTCCGTACCGACGCGTGAATATCAAACGCGAGGGTGTTGCGTGGGTACCTAAAACGCTTCATCACTCAAGCGAGTGATTGAGGTGCTGCAGCATTAACTTCGGGAGAAACACCTGCTTGATATCGAGCAAAGTTTTCGTTAAACATTTCAGCGAGTTTGTCTGCAGTCGAATCGAAACTTGCTGTGTCGCTCCAAGTGTTGCGAGGTTGCAGAACTTCAGAAGGAACATTTGGACATTCGACAGGAACTTCGAAACCAAATCGTGGGTCAACGATGTATTGGACGTTATCCAATTCACCATTCATGGCTGCATTCAGCATTGCGCGAGTGAATTTAATCTTCATTCGGTTACCTACGCCGTATGAGCCGCCAGACCACCCAGTATTGATGAGCCAAGCGTTTGAACCATGTTCTTCCATCTTCTTCGAGAGTAGGTCGGCATAAACGCCAGGGTGCATGGGCATGAATGGTTCTCCAAAGCATGCCGAGAAAGTCGCTTGTGGTTCTTTAACACCGATTTCAGTTCCAGCGACCTTTGCCGTATAACCTGAGATGAAGTGATATGCTGCTTGTTCAGGAGTGAGGCGAGAAATTGGCGGTAAGACGCCAAAAGCATCGCATGTCAAGAATATGACATTTTGTGGGTGGCCGCCTTTGGAGTCCATGGTGCGGTTTTCAATAAATTCAATTGGGTATGAGCCCCGAGTGTTTTGCGTTTTACTGACATCTGTAAAGTCGGGAATTCCATTTTCATCCATTACAATATTTTCAAGAATAGTTCCGAATTTTTGTGTAGTGCCAAAAATTTCCGGTTCATCATCTTCCGACAAATCGATGAGCTTTGCATAACATCCCCCTTCGAAGTTGAATACACCGTTTGCACCCCAGCCATGTTCATCGTCACCGATGAGTGCACGTTTCGGGTCAGCAGAAAGGGTTGTTTTTCCAGTTCCAGATAGTCCAAAGAATATCGCGGTGTTTTCTCCGGTAGTGTTCGCCGAGCAGTGCATAGGAAGAATGCCTTTCTTTGGCAAAATAAGGTTCATTACGGAGAATATGGATTTTTTAATTTCACCAGCATAGCGTGTGCCGCCAATGATGACTTCTTTTGCAGCATAGTTAACGATGACAAAGCATTGTGAATTCAAGCCATCCTCTTCTGCATTGGCTTCAAAGTGTGGGGCATGGAGAACTGTGAATTCTGGAGAGTGATTCGAAAGACGTTCAGCATCTGGTCGGATGAACATGTTTCTAGCAAATGCATTATGCCAAGCGTTTTGATTAACCACTCGGATTGGCAAAGATTCACTAAAATCTGCACCGCAATAGAGGTCTTGGACAAACAATGTATCTTGGGCAGAAAGATAGTCAGCGACTTTTGCCCTCATACGTGTGAATGTAGCAAGGTCAGTCGAGATATTCACATTGCCCCAATTGATGTCTTTGGATGTAGTATTTTCATCGACGATGAATTTGTCGTTTGGTGAGCGGCCAGTTCGTTCACCGGTTTCCGTAACCAGTGCTCGATGAGAACTGTAGATGCCCTCCTTTCGGGCTACAGCCAACTCAATGAGTGTGGATGCATCTTGGTTCCAATACACTTCCCCAGAGGGAATAATTCCATGCGCATTTAGGTCTCCGGTCGGAGTCCCATGGGTGGCCGCCATGCCCCCTCCTTTCGCGGGCCCTCTTTGTCCCTTTTGGCTGTTAGACACCAGCAAATTCCGGTTCTTCCGGTTGAAATCAGCGTATTGGGGCTTGATTGTTCTGAACTCGGCAATGAGCCAACAACTCTCAAAAGAGTCGCCGAAACCTTGAACCATCGAAAGCATTGAAGGTTGTAGATGACGGGTGAGGCTTCATGACTGGGGAGTCTAATGGCGGGAAACCAGAAGAAACCCCCCTTCAACCGAAAGACGACCTTGTCCGGAAACGCGATTTCCAGCGAGCCAAAGGTTTTGACATTCAATCTTTCATGGTCCAAACCGAGGATGAGGAATCATCCGAAACCGAATTATCCGAATTAGCAGAAACAGAAGACATTGCGGTCGGAGAAATCGCATCACTATTCTCTTCTGGAAAAGAAGACCATCTAGCCCCAGGGGCAGTTCAAAAGGATGGTACAGTTCACCATCAACCCGAGATGGACAGTGTTACGGACATAGCAGTTCATGGTGAGAAACGATTGAGTTTCGGGCTTTTGGTTGCTATGGTTCTCACATGGTCAGCCATTGGCGCCATTGTCGGAACAGTGCTCCCTGAAATTCCAAGTGGGCTGGGTCTTTTTGCCATGGGTATATTCGGACTCTATCTTGGAGAACGTTGGATCCCAAATCCCAACATGCGTATGTTAGGGGTAACATGGGTTATTATTTCGATGAAGCTCTTCTATGGCTTAGCCCTTGATGCATGGCATTGGGGCTGGTTTGACGCATCTCCATATGGGGCCAGTGAAACATTAGGTGCGAGCCTCATCGGCCTAGTTTCTTTGAATATTTATATTGCTCAACGCCACGATGAAGACGCTATCGCAGCCCAAGCAACCCTAATTCTCTTGCTTGTTGGAAGCGCTGCAGGCGCATTGTATGGTGAAATAGGAATCGCGACCATGATCGGTTTAGGAACCCTGCTTATGCATGGTCTTGCAATGTATCGTCAATCAGGCAACCTCGCTAGCCTCGGCATTGCAGCCTCTTATCTATGGGTTGGAATTCACGCGCTTTCAAATGATTGGGTCGTATTTGGCCTCGATATCGTTCCATTCGAAGATGAATTGTTGTTGTTCTTGTTAATGACCTGCATAACGGCCACGAATGCGACTATTGCAGCTCGATTTGTCCGTGCTGAAAATTGGTTTTCCAAAGCCTTTGAATCAATGGGTCTTGGAAAGCCAGCTCTTTGGTCGGTTTCAGTTGGACTTGGAATGATTGGTGCATTGTTAGCAATAGCAGCCCATCGCTTGGAAACGGGCTATGCTCTCGCCCAACTGGTTCTGTTAATTTCGGCTTTTAGTGGCTCATATCTTGTTGTTCGGGGCGTGGATGTAAAGAAATTAGCACCCTACCTCATCTTCCCAGCACCGGTTCTCTTGATTGGACTTTCAATCTACACCTCTGGCCTCACAGCAATTACTCTTCCATTGAATTTGGATGGCTATAGCCTGTATGCAGCACTAACAGCATTGTTTACCGTTGTAGCGTTGTTACGAAATCAAACAGCAGTTTCCGACCATGTACTTTGGTTAGGTGGATTGGCGATTGTCGTTTTACTCACGCTACTTATTCCTGCAGGAGATCCTCAAAACGGGGCTCGCTTACTTTTAGCCACCCAAGCAATCGTCTGGATTGGGCTATCAGGATTAGCGATTTATCGCTCTTCGCCCTCCATCGCCGGAACTGCTGTTTTGGGGCCTTGGGTATGGCTTCTTTTGTTTGCCACAGATGTCGACTCTAGACTTGTTTCAGCGGACTTTATTCCAATTTTAATTGACGAAATAGATTTATTCGTATGGATGAGCCTTCTTGTTGTTCAACAAATTTTGGTAAATATTCGTCATGGTGAAGTCGGCTTAAACCTCGCCGCTCGTTTGGTAGGGTTCTCTGAAGTGGGGGCTAGACTCCGAGATTCGGGTTTGGCTAAACTTTGGAACTTGAGTTTTCTTTTCTCGGTTGTTGTCACATGGGCCATTGCTCGTCCCGGTGCATTGCCTATGTTTGGATTGGTCATTATTCTTGGAGGTTTGCTCATCGGACATTCCTTGATGGTTTATTTCGAACGACATCTCGGAAAACCCCAGACTCTGATGATGTTCTGGGGAATTTTCGCTCTCCTACTTTCATGGACATATGGACAATCTTCGTTTTGGGCCCTATCTTTGGTAATTTCATCTGGAATTCTATTGAAAGCATCAGATAACAGACGCGCCAGTGGAGCGACAGAAAGTGAATTAATGCGTTTGGAAGCACTCCCAGGTCAACTATTGACTATGATGATGGGGTTCATGACGGCCTTTTTCGTGATGATTGCTCTCAACCCACTCACTACGATTCAATTGACAGGAACCGAATGGATGCTTGACAAAGAAACTAATCTACTGTTTTTAATGGTGATTGGATTGGTAGCTTTGGTCCTTTACTTGATTCGCGCCGCCACACTTGAGAAATTATTGCCGCCAGCAGTTAGTGCCATCACCCTCATTGTTGCAATGGCACTCGCAGGGCAATCGATTGCAGTTGAATTGGTTGTGTTGGCTGCCGTGTTAGCCTTTGTTGGTTCTGGCGCTTACCTTGTAATCCAAGGCGAATTCCGCGCTGGCCTACGCGCACTCACCAAAAAGGAAAATCGTTTACAACGCCTCAACGAGAAACAAGAACGCATTCAAGCCTTTATCGAGTCAACAGGAATGGTGCATGATGGCGAACAGTCCAAGACGGCACTTTTGCAAGAAGGTGACGAATTAGGAACATCATCCCGTTCAACACTTCGCCTCATCGATACTGAATTATTGTCACTTGCAGAAAAACAAAGGAAACGACAAAAGCGTTCAGGTTCGTCTGGGCAACATGATTTGTACATAGGAGATATCCATCACCAACCTACAATTGTGTTGTTATTCCTTGGAACAACAATCCTCGCTACAACCTTCTATTCTTATTCCACGGGTTCAACACTGTTTGCGCTATCATTCAGTGTATTAATTTCCATGCTCTTTGTTGGGTTATCTCGGATTCGTGCAAATCAAATCGGACTTAGGTTGCCAGATATTCTTGGAATTGAAGCCCCAATTGCTCTAGGAATGATGGGCTTGGTTTTGGTGCATGTTGCAGGTCGCGCATCGAACTCGGTTGTAGAATTAGATGATGCCACACATCTCATTGTTTTCATTGGCGGATTAGCCATGCTTGGTGGCTTGGGGCTTTTAGGTCGAAACGACCTTGGAATGCGCATTCCGAATGCCCTTGAGGGCGTCATATATCTTGCTGCAATTGACCGAGCGATATGTATTCTTGTTGGAGGAGAAGTGCCTCTACCTTTCGCCACGGACCCTTTCGAAGGCGCTTTCTTCACTTGGACACTCCCATTGTTTAGCATCGAAATTTTAGCCGTTCTTGCGGTTCTCATCTTTGATTGGGTCGAAGGAAAAAGAATACAACATGAGATGAGCGACCATCGCGGTTCAGGGGGGCGTTCAGTTTGGATAGTTATGATCGCAATGCTCTCCTTCGGCCCTGCTGGAATTGCTGTTCTAGCATTATCTGCACGTAGAGGCATCTGGTGGAAACAACCTGCAGTTGTCCTCATGGCTTGGCTCATGATTCCATTTGTCTATCACTCCTCGGCAATTTGGATGTCAGAGGCATTAGCACTCCAACTCCCAGCCACAGGAATAATCGCTACAACACTGGGATTCATCTCGGTTGGCTTTGTTGGCTGGACCGTTCAAGCACGGCAGGGGCTTTGGCTGCCTGCGGGATTGTGGGCAATGCACCTCCTTCTTATCGGTTCAAGTTTTGCTCTTGGGAATCTGTTGTTCGCCGTCTTATTCATTCTCCTCGCCTCTACAACTTCATGGGTGAGTGGAGTACTTACACTTCGTAAAGCATGGAGAGTAGTCGGCGCCCTTGACCTTGTGCTTAGTTGGATTGTAGCTGGAGTGATAATGATTCAAGGGGCGGCTGTGGAAATTTTACTCACAATTCTGATTGCCTCTGCGGTTTTGCTTGGATTAGTAACCTACCTCACGCAAACATATGAAGGTGAGATGGCTAACGATTGAAGTTTTTTTCAAACCATCGCCGGAATAAAGGGTAAATAGTCCGTCGTCAAAGCCCATCTATGACGCAGTTATTCCAAATGGACCAATACATAATCCGAACAAAGTTTTGGCGGGTGTTTGGTGGAGCGTTTTATTTTGAAACTATTGAAGGAAGCCCCGTTGCTTATTCAAAGCAAAAGCGATTCAAATTAAAAGAAGACATTGTACTCTATACCGATGAAAGTTGTACCGTGCCATTGATACAAATAAAGGCTCGTTCAGTCATAGACCTCGGGGCTACGTACGACATCATCGATGCGCAAACAGGAGTGATTCTTGGTTCTGCCAAGAGAAATTTCATGAAATCTATTTTGAAAGATTCATGGAGTATAAACGACGCCTCAGGAAATCCTTATGCTCAATTTATCGAAGACAGCATTGCAATTTTACGACGATTTATTCCATTTATACCAGCAAAATATCATTTTGAAATTGCTGGGCAACCTGATATTCTCATGCAACAGGGTTTCAATCCATTTGTTAAGCGAACTCGCATAATGATTCCCCCCGGCCATCCTTTGGACCGCCGAGTTATTGCTGCGGTTGCCTTGCTGAGTTCAGCAATTGAAGGCCGTCAAGGTTGAGACAAATCTTCAACACATGGCGTTTGCCAATTGTTCGGCCAGTTTAGGCATGACCAAAGCCACTTTTTCCGATTCGATGGAAGAAGACAAGCGTAAGGAAATGCTAATTTTTGCTTGAGTTCCACTGTTTCGAATGCCCAAAGACAGAGGCGCCCCGCCGAGTAATGCCTCGATGAGCATTAGATTTTCTTCACCTTCAAGGCCGTGACGATTCCATTGAGTTATCTTGCCACATTGTTCCAAATGTGAACGAGCAATGCGCTCAATTTCATCTGAGAGAGGATTATTCCCATCCCATAATTCACGACGAACATGTTGTACAGATACCCGTTGCTTCCAACCCCGCATCATCAACATGTCTTCTTGAGCGGTACTGCGTGCCAACAAATATGCAAGCAATGTTGCGGCACCATCACCCACCAAACTCCAATTTTGTTCATTATGTGGATGAGGGGAGGGCAAAACCGCATGTCCTGAATCTTCGACACCGATTATCCGTGGCATCTGCGAATCCATAACAAGTGATGAGCGTAAGGCATGTGAGAGCCAACGATCGCCGACAGCCGTTTCAATTGTCTCAACTTTTACCGGTAAGCGATTGATTGATGAAAGCAAGGCCAAATCAGACTCGATACTTGCAGCAACAAGCCATGGACTTTTTTGTTGCGTTCCAGCAACAACCATTGCGTCAGCCATTGCATCCCCATCAATAACGCGGAAACCTGATTCTGTTGATTCAATCACTAAACACCGGTCTCCATCGCCATCCAACGCAGCCCCTACAATTGTTCCTGGTGGCGCAGGTTTGAGATTTTTCAGCAACACATGTTGTGATGAGGCGGCCTCCTCAAATGTCCATGTAGCCGTGGGTGAAAAATCTCCTGCGCCACAATTCTTGTTCAATTCAGGTGCCGTTTGACTCAGTTCTCGAGTTTCAATTCCATTGTCGGTAAGCCATTCAGCAAACCACGAACTCGCAGAACCCTTTGAACAATCCAAGAGCAAAGGCCGGTGGATAAAATCCGTTGA
>JABJFI010000036.1 GCA_018662825.1 Methanobacteriota archaeon
AACGATTGTTCAAAACAGCCCCGAAGATATGGCGAAAGCCATGGTATTGGCGCTTGAACAAATTGGTTTTGTGGGAAATATTCAAACAACTAATCCCTCAAATAATCAGATGTCCAATGTCCAAAATCTCTTGAAAGCAGGGGATGAACTCAATTCTAGAGGCGTGAAAATTCAAGGTTCAACGGATTTAAAACTCGGCAACGCAGCTCGTTTAACCGGACGATATCAAGGGGCCATGGAATATTATCAACGCGCACTCAAGACATTTCGTGCAGAATCAAATCGCAGTGGTGTGGCTGATGCTTTGATCAACATTGGTTATCTTGCCTTGAATCAAGGTGATGTTTCTGAAGCCTATACAAATTTCCGAGATGCACGAGCAATGAAATTAGAATTGGGTGAGAAAAACGGCGAGGCAGATGTTATATTGGCTATGGCAAACCTTGCCCTCAGTGGAAATGAATATGACCAAGCCCAACACCTGTTTTCTCAAGCCCTCGAAATCAAGGAATCACATTCGGATGAAAACGGTGTTGCTATTGCCCTCATCGGTCTTGGAAATATTCTTGAATCAAAAAAAGAATATGCGGCGGCACAACTTCATTACCGGCAAGGCTTAATCATCAAACGAAAGCAAAAGGACTTGGAAGGTGAAGCAATTATTCTCGCCAATCTTTCAACGGTTGCTGAACATCTTGGAAATACGAGTGATGCTCAACGTTTAACCAATGAAAGCGTCGCTATCAAAAGACAAATTGGTGACCGAAGAGGAGAAGCATTTTCTCATATCCAACTTGCATCTCAAGCCAAACAACGAGGTGACTTCGTTGAAGCAGAGCGTTTGTACAAAATGGCATTGAAGATGAAAAAGAAGCTTTCAGATTTACGAGGGCAATCAGACACACTGAATCTATTGGGAGTCTTTTTCGAAGAACAAGACCAATTTGTTGAGGCGGAACGATACTTCAATGAATCTCTCGATATAATGCGGCAACTTGGCGACCGCCAAGGTGAAGGAATCGCTCAATTTAATATTGGAAACACCCTTCTTTATCGAAATCAATTAGAGAATGCTGAAGAGAAATTTGAGTTGAGTTTGCGCCTCGCTAAAACGGTCAGTGACCACGAAGGACATTCAGATGCACTCATTCAACTTGCTGCTATTGCAGAGCAGAAGCAAAATATTCATCTCCGACAAACTTTGTTGACCGAGGCTGCTGCAGTTTTGCGTCAGAACAATCTTCCTGTAACCGGCTGGCTTCAAGATAATGGCTTCTAATGTTGTGAAGTTCTCGTCGTTCTTCTTCAAACATCCACATTACGCATTGAAATCAATACTGCGAACGAATGAGCTGTTAACATCATTGCGAGAGGAATGTGAATCCAGCCAAAATCCCAATTATCCTTCATCAAAAACATTCCAACAAGAACCTGAATAACTGCAATTCCAGCAACTGCGAAAGAATTACCTCGAACGGTTTTGTCGTCAATTTCTGCTTTGATGACTATTACAGGCAGTGCAATTGCAAGTAAGCACAAGAGATAGGCTGTGTGTGCATGCCCGTAATCATATCCTTGAGTTAATCCCCAACCTGCAACACCTTGGAAGAGTGTCAAAGCAAGTACAGTTCCGGCTATAGGGCGGATAGATTTGGTTAAACCATTCATGGAGCGAACGAACCTTTTCTGTTATTTCATTCTACTCCCGCTGAAAATCATCTTAGGCATGTTTGGTTCAGAGAATGTGAAACCGGTCTGTTAGTTGTTGACACACTCATCAAGAAAACAGTGCCCGATTAATATCTTCACGGGTAATCGTACAATACTGACCATATTCGAGGGCGTATTCTTCCAACACTAATCCTTCAGTTGCCACACGATGTAAATGATTCACGTGGTTTCCAAGTGTCGTGAACATTCGGCGTATTTGTCGCTTCTTCCCTTCATCAATGGTCAACAAAGCGCACGAAGGGCCTTCTAAGTCGATGATTGCTGGGCGGGTTTGAAACTCTTCTAAGGAGCCGTATTCAACGACAGAGACATTCACGCCGTTCCGAATTGAATCGATTTGAGTATCGGTAATTGGCTGCTCTGTTTCGACCCGATAGGTTTTCTTGATTTTCTTATGGGGGTCGGTTACAGAATGAACTAGTTTCCCATCTGTCGTCACCAATAATAATCCAGTTGTTTCTTCGTCAAGTCTTCCAACTGTGACAAGTGATTCGTAAACAGCAGGCTCGACTGCATTTCGAAATATTTCATAGATTGAAGTTTTATTGAGTTCAAGTTCTTGAGAATTCAGCCGAGAACAAATACAACCAGGAGGCTTGTTTAGAAGAAAATAAACATCACTTGTTGGAAGAAACAATTCCTTTCCACGGTACTTTACGGAGCGTTTTGCAGGATTGAACTCATAGGCGATGTTTTTGATAATCGAATCATTGACGGTGATATCTCCATCCCAAATGGCTTGCTTAACATCGCTTTTTGATGAAAACTCACCACATTTCGAAAGAAACTGATGAAGTCGTAGTTTCAATAAAACACCCTCATCTGCACGTGTATTGAATTTGTTCTTAGCAGTTCCCCTATTATTCATTATACGTTGATACAGAGGGTACCCTCTGAGTCAAAGCCGATAAAGCAATGGGTTCAATACTTATTTTAGAGCATTCTCACAGGCTTCAATGTGGACGACGAATTAATCAATGCTTATCTTGAAACAAATTATGTCGTTTTTGTTAATGAGAGCGAGGTTGTAATTAAAATTGGAGAACAACTTCCAAAAACCCTTATGGATTTATTATCAAATATAGAATCAAAATCTTGGGCATTCATCACTGCATGGAACCCATCTTCACAATTAACAACAGATGAAATTAATCTTCAACAAAATTCTCAACTTTTTGATGAGATGTCAATAAACTATCTCATTTTGGAAGGAATTGGAAAATCCAAAGATGGAAATTGGTCAGAAGCAAGTTATTTTGTTGTAGGAATCTCTCGATCAGAGGCATCAGAAGTCGGGAAAAAATATCGTCAAAATGCAATATTATACGGTGAACCCGAACCAGAATTAATGTTGCTTTATGACCCATAGGCTATGAGCAGAGACTACAGCCTGAATCACTTTTCTTGTGCATATGGTATAGTCATCCGATTACTAATAAATCCTTAGATCTTGATTTACTTTCTTCTTCGTATTACTACGAATAATATGAGGAGAAGGATTACTCCTGCCCCACTTCCTCCATAAACCAAAATTTGGTTATCCATTGAATTTGATAGTACTCCTGACCCGGAGTCATCTTGTGCAGTTTGGTTTTCATAGAATATTATTTTCTGAGTCATTGTTGTTTTCAAACAATTTCCATTTTGGCACCCCAACTCACTTTCAGCAGAAATCTTGATTTCTATTTCCATGGTATGTTTTCCATAGGAATCAATTTTCCAATTTAATCCATCATCAGGGGCACTAACCATTACTCGGAACCTCACTGGTGCATAATAGGGTTCTAATTGTACAGTTCTTATTGGTAAAGAAAAAGAAGTGTCATCAAATTCGTCATCGCCTAATTCGATATTGAAGCTATCAACGCCGTTACCAGTGTTGTACAACCTGTACTCAAGTTGGTAATTAGAGCCTACTTCTAATTCAACAACAGGTGCCATCATCTCTGTACTAAATTCAGCAAACTGTACAATGCTGACGATATTATCTGATGTTGCGTGTGCATTATTCGGGGGAGGGACCCCACTTATTTCTTGAACTGAAGCAGTAACAGACAATGATTTTGCTGATGCTTGCATTCTTGCCTCAGCCCTTACTGCAATCTGGAAGTCTTCTTCACCACCAGCGGCAACAGTAATACTTCCGGGTGCTGCTGTAACTAATCCATCTGATGTGATGGTAATACTAATTTTTTCAACATGTACTGTAGGATTACTTACAGTGCAGGTTGTAAAGCCAGTCAAAGTTGAACCAGGTGAAACATCGATATCTACCGAACCTCCGTTAGGAGGAATGCATTCCAAATCTACGGCAGCTACCGCACTTTGAGCAGTTGAATTATCAACAAAAGGTGATGCAGCGCTTATGATTAATAGAATCAGCACTAGTATCTTGGTACGCATGTAAAACTCTAATAGTTTCTGTTACTTGAGAATAGTGCCGTTATTACTCAAGAACGTGTCCAGATATGAACGGTTTCCTCTCCCCATGCCTCTGTAGATGTATGAGAAAGACCTGCAGAGGAAAGGCGCACAGCATCAATGTTCGAGGCAACTGGTTGTTGATGGGTCGTATTACTGAGAATAAGATAAAACTCATCAACCAATTTTTGGTCAAGGAAAGAAGTAACTGTTGTTGGGCCTCCTTCAACCATAAGACGCTGAATTTCTTGGTCGCCCAATTGATTGAGAAGGGCGGTTAGAGTAGTGAATTTTTCACCCATGACAAGGGTTTCATAGTCATCGTTGAGTAAAGTGGCATCTTCTGGAGTTCGTTGATTAGGGTCGATGATGATTCGGAGAGGTTGTCGTTCGGTTTCAACGCGTCTTACCGTCAATTGTGGATTATCTCGTACAACAGTTTCCACCCCGACAAGAACAGCATCGCATTCTTTGCGGAGTGCATGAACATGGTCAAGACAGATTTCTGAGGTGAAACGTTGCGCTTCTTGGCTTCGGTCATCGACCGAACCATTCGAATCAACAGCTATTTTGACAGTTACCATGGGTCGTCGATGTCTACACCAATGCAAGAAAGGTTGCATCTGGAGTGCTGCCTCGGATTCCAAGAGTCCTTGGCGGACTTCAATTCCTGCCTCCTGGAGAACTTGAATTCCTTTTCCTCGAACGGTTGGGTTCGGGTCATAATGAGCAACAATGACCTCTTTGACCCCTGCCCACATCAATGCCTCAGTACACGGTGGCGTGCGACCGAAATGGTTGCAAGGCTCAAGAGTAACATATGCTGTTGCGCCATTTGATGTGTGACCATTTAATTCGGCATCATGAATGGCCATTTGTTCTGCATGAAGGCCCCCTAAGTGGTCATGCCATCCCTCAGCGATGATTTCACCGTCTTTGACTAAAACACAGCCTACTAGTGGATTTGGAGAGACTCTGCCTCGTCCTTTTTCAGCAGCAGCCAAAGCGCGCGTCATAAATTTCATGTCTTCATCAGACCAATTCATAGAGACCCTCCGATGATGGCGAATCGATGTTCATTCAAGAGGTCTTGCTTTGACCAAGAAAAGCGAAGAGTTCATGTCAAAGGTTCTGGGTGGTTGAGACATGCCCTTAGTGCACTGCATTGTCAACCCAGCCAGTCGTGATTTTACCTGTGGCAAAAATTGGCCTTCAATTGAGAAGAAAATGAAAGATGCTGGCCTTGAAGTAAAATCCTACATTACTGAACGCGTTGGGCATGGTGCTGAAATCTCTAATTCGATTCGCCGACAATGGGAAGAAGCTGGAGACGGTGGTGAAAGCGAAGGGAAGCCACCGGTTGTCGTCGCAGTTGGTGGAGATGGTATCGCTCATGAAGTCGCCAGTGGCCTACGTGGTTCAGAACTTATTCTAGCACAACTCCCTCATGGCTCTGGCAACGATTACGCCATCACACACGGGATTCCTCGTTCTGATATTGATGGAGCGATCAACATCATTGCCCATGGCGTTGACCGTCAATGCGGTGCTTGGCGACTTGAAGGGCATCCTTGCCGTGAAGAAGGAGGATATCCGGCCCCGAAGGCAAATCCTTGGGACGGTGAACCTGAAAATCAAGATACTGTGGTGCGGTGGGTCTTCCTTGAAACGGATGCTGGAATCACTTCTGACATCAGTCGGGCAAAACTGCGTCGAGCAAAGTGGATTCGAGGGCCAAAAAAATACACCTACCTTGGAATAACTTCTATCCCATTTTGGCCTCGGCGAAAAGTCGAGATGATTGTTGATGGTGAAGAGCCTCAACGGTTCAGTATCAGTGTCTTTGCAGCGACCACTGGAGAAACATTCGGCGGTGGATATCGAATTGTTCCAAACATGTATCCAACACGGGAAAATGGAAGTATTGTTGTTGCAGGTTTTCTTAATCGACTCAAAATGCTAATGTTGATGGGGCCAATAAAGAAGGGTAAACATGTTGGAAAATGGGGTATTTACCAAAGAGATGCCAACAAAGTTCAACTTAGACCTATCGATTCTTCAGGGAATGCATCTAATGTACCTGTTGGGCACGATACCTATATTCAAGCGGATGGTGAACCTGTCATTCGATTGCCTGCAACGATTTCTTGGCACCAAAATCAAATCACTGTTCGGGGTGCTGAACAAGTAAAGTGGGATTCAAAAGGAAAAGTCTGAAAAGTCTTCTTCAGGTTCTTCAAAGGCATCCCTAGTTTCTACTTTAGGCTCTGCTTCAGGTAAAACTGATTCTTGTTTTACTCTTGAGGATGTTGCTTTTCGCTTTCGAACTGTTTTCTTCTTAGATGGTGCAGATTTCTTAGTTGGTGCCGCTGAAGTGAAATGCTCTCTTTGTGGCACTGTATCTTGAGGAGAAGTAACTCTTGAACCAGATTCCCTAGGGGGGAATGGTGATTGCCTTTGCGAAGATGGTATAGCAGATGGTTGTTCTGAAATCTCACGGTCCATTTCTTGAGATTCTATTGTTTCTACAACCGAGGAACTACCTCCGCCAAATTCAATTGTAGAACCTGTACTTGGGCCAGAAGAGAGAACGCTATCAAGGTCGAAACCTGCGAGTGCTGGTTCTTCTGCGGTGGATTGCGGTTTGTTTGTTGAGGCATGTTTTCGCCCCTCTTTCTTGCGTTCGGTCGGTGATACTAATCCCGCGGCCTTGGCAGATTTGACATCTTGCTTGACTTGCTTGATTGAATCCATTCCGGCTTTGCCAAGAAGATTTTTCATAGTCGATTTTGCTCCTTGTAGCACAAACATCTTCGAAAGAATAAATGCGCCAAAACCGCCTCCGATTCCAAATGCTAGGAAGAAGAGAAGATAGCCGGTTCGGCCAAAGATAGGTACATCGCCATAGACCCATTCGTCGCTTGCTTCACCGTTCGAACTGATGGTTGCCCCTTCCAATTCAATACTTGTAACCAGAACATAGAGACGCTCGTTGTTCTGGGTGCCAATAGCAAGGTTGCAATCTACATCAGCAGTTTGTGAATTGTAATACCCGAGTCCATTTCCACTTGAATTAGTTTGAACCAAGTAACCATTTATGGTGACAGATTGATGCCATTCATCCAAAGCAGTCAATCCATTGTGGATGTTTTCTGAAGTAGGGATGAGGCCGAGAATATACCATTTTGTATCTGAGTCACGGTCAAGTTCATCGAGGTCAACGCTACCTGTTCCTGTTTCAGGATTGAGAGGTGAGTCCCATTTTTTGATGTCAATCCTTGGTCCATCGCCGTCGACGATGTTGTTCGCATCGTCAAGAGGCATGTTTTGAATGGCAACGCTTGTTGCAACCCCGTAATCAAATTCAACCGCTCCGCCGTCTTCCGGATGAGAGGAATAAAATTGACTTGCACCAAGATAACCTGAAAATGAAACGGTGTCTGTATTGTCTTCTCCAAGTTCACCAGAACCGGGGGCACATCCGATTCCCTCAATGTTGGATATTTTGGTATTTTCAGGACCTAATCCACTTGATACGGTTGTCGATTCTTGTGAAAAGTCAACATGTAATTCTCCATTATCGGCGCCCCATGAAGCAGTTGAAGGCCCTAAACATCCTGCGAGAGCCATGCTGAGGACGAGTAAGACGGCAAATCGACCTCGGCGCATGATTGACCGAGGGGTGCTTTAGTTTGAGAACTCTTCCGTTCATTTCCAAGGAAATTCACAACAAAATGGACAAGGCGCAGAGAGAGGGATTCGAACCCCCGTGTCCAAGGGACAGTGGATTTCAAGTCCACCGCACTACCGAGCTATGCGATCTCTGCAACAGGCCGGGGTGCAAAACCCCGTTATCGCATCTGTAGGTCGGATGACGATTCAATATGAGCCTTACGCATCGTCCTCATCGTCTGTCGAACGAATATGAACAATAATAGCAGCCATACTGATGCCGGAGAATACTGTTGCAAAGGCCATGCCCGGTAACATTCCACCATCACTTGAACTGCTTTGAGAGGACAATACACCTTCAAGGTCGGACCGGAAGTCTTCTACCTTCCAAGAGTCGCCAGGCCAAGCGATTTTTGGTTTCATTCCATCCATTATGTAAGTGATTGTCGAATGACCCACTGAATATTCATTTTCGGTCTCACCGATACTAACACATGACAATCGATCATTTTCTGCCCATTCATATCCTTCATCACACATGCAATGTTTTCCTTCACCAGAACCCATCTCCCAACCATGGCCATTACAGACAATTGGAGCCATGGCATCATCGGGTTGCAAAGATTCAGGCATCGGGATTTCTGAAACTTCAGTTGTGTTCGGAGCCCATGCAATGTAGCCAGGGTCAACAATTTCATCGACACCGCCCATTGAAGTCTCCCATCCTTCATCGGTTGTGTTCCATGTATACAACACCCAATATCCATCATTTGCTGGTTTGTCATCGTCAAATGTATCTGCAAAATGTCCAAAATTGGGGTCGCTAGAAAAGGAGGCATTCATTCCAGCGCCAGCGAATGCCCCTTTGGTCAAATGATAAACATTAAATTCAGATTGTAGTGTATGGGTTTCTGTGGAATTATCTGGATAAAGAATCTGAATGGAAACGTTGGAATCATTGGAAGGGGGGGTAAGTACCGATGCATTGGCATCCGATGCAGCCCAAACCAAGTTTGAATGTTCTAATGCATTAAGGTCATCAATACCGACCATTGACTCCTCCCATGCGTTTGAAGAGTGGTTGAAAATTTTCAATGACCAATACCAAGTAGAATTTTCATTGGGCCCTACTCCATTGATAGATGTAACCATATGGCCGTATTGACCGTAAGAAGCATTTGTAGTCCAATTTGCTTCCTCTGAAATAATTTCATGGAGGGTCCAACCGGTTGGTTCCCACATCAATTCACTTGCACCCCCAGAGGTATTTACAAAAATAACCGTGGGGTCTGAGTTAGCAATATGTGCTTCAATCACTTTCGATTCAACATTGACGCCAAAACTTTTGTGAACCTCCGCGAGTATTTCCGAATCACCGGTTAAGTGAGGCCAATCAACTCCATGTGAACCTGTAAACTCCAACAGACGTTCTGGCGTGTCATACTGCGGGTCAACTGAAATAGAGATGAATTGCACTTCCTCGGCATCAGATTCTGAAAGCCCATCTTGGACTAATTTGAGTGATTGAGTAATGACCGGACATACATCGGTGCAACGAGTGAAAATAAAAGCAACTACATGAACATCCGAACGGCTCTGAGAAAATGTGAAATTTTCATTGTTCTGGTCGGTGAGTGTGAAGTCAATCACTTCGTCACGAGATAACTGATGGCCTTTGTAAGCCGAAGATGAAGGTATGGATGCAAGTAATAGTAAACCTGCAATGAAGACTGTGATGAATGACTTTCTTTCCATGATAAATAACCCTACGGTGGTGCCTATCAAACCTTTGCTGGGTTTCCCAACCCACTTATCGAATCTCTGCATAGTCCCAGTTTGGCGTGCACCAACTTGGAAGGTCAGTAACACCAGCAGGGTTCGATAAACCGATTCCCCAAAGCATCAAGAGAACAAAGAGAACTGGAAACAAGGCTGTCCGTGTGTAGATGCGTGGATCGTCTTTCAAGTGCATAAAGAAAGCTGCAATTCCAAAACCTTTGATGATTCCAACAACGATCAAAATAGTCCACACGGTCATTTTAGTAATCGCTATACTTGTCCCTGGTACAGTATCAAAGAAGACTGCGCCAACTTCAAACAATGTGAAGAACATCAATACAATGAAGTTCCAAAAGTAGATGTCTTTGCCCCAATATTCAACGTGTTCGCCCATTTTTTCACCTCAGTATAGATAGAATGCTGGGAAGATAACAACCCAAGCCAAGTCAACAAAGTGCCAATAGAGACCGAAGTATTCGATACCCTGTGCATTGTTTTCATCATAGCCAACTGTGTCAGCCTTGAAGATGAGATACAGCATAACCAACAAGCCGATGAAGACGTGCAGTCCGTGCGCTCCCGTAGCGACGTAGAAGATGGAACCTTGAACGGTTCCGATATCGAAGCCTTCTGCAACCAAATGGCTCCACTCTACAAGTTTGAGAACGATGAACAGAGAACCAAGCAAAAGAGTTGCAATTAGATAGTTACGAACGGCTGCCTTTCGAGTTGGCATTAGTTTACCCATCAACCCAGATGGTGCTTCCCACTTTGCATTCTTTGCTGTCTTAAGAGCCAACACGATAGTGTATGAAGAAATAATCAGTGCAAAGGTATTGATTGCCCCTGGTAAAATAGTTGCGAAATCATATCTCAACAAGTCCGATGCTGTAACAACAGTACCTTCCGGGACATCCTTACAGGCTTCAACACCATCACGGATAGCCCAGTCAGTACACCATTCTGTTCGCATACGAAGATACGAAGAAAAGAAGGTTGCGAAAACCATAATTTCAGACATTATGAAGACCCATAATCCTGCTTTACGGATATGTTCTCCTTCGAATGGATACGATGTTGCGATTTGTTCTCCATGGCCGTCGAATGGTAAATCCTCAAACCACCAATTCGAAACGGCGATGACAATGGTAAACAGACCAACCAAACTCAAAGACAACATGGCAAAGTCAGGAGTGAGGTCTGCACTTAGCATCGCCTTACAAGCGACAACGAAGTCTGGGAATCCTGCCAAGAATATCATGATACCAAAGGCGAAGATAATCGGTGATGCTGAACCGTGATGTTCGTGTTCATCGTGGTCATCATCGTGGTTAGCCTTTGGTTTACTTGCATTTAGGAAACCGCCAATACCAATGAATGTAGCATAGGCTATCGACATCAGCAGAATGGTGATTCCTGAAACTCGATAAGACAAGTATGATAGATGAGCTTGTTCAACCTCATGGTGGAGATGCTCTAGTTCTTCTGCATCATGGTCAGAAATAGTTGCTTGAGCATCTAGTTCGACCTCCATATGATGATAATCATCTTCAAGGTCTTCCCAAGCATGATGCTTGCCATCTGCCATGAAAACTCCAAGTGTTGCAAACAGCAGAACACCGATGGTGAGGAAAATTCCACCCATCATTACTGCGCGCATCCAAATTCCGTTCTCAACGTGCGCTCCCTGTCCGCTCATTCTTCCGCCTCCGCTATTGTGTTGGCTTTCGGTTTGGCCTTCCACAGTTTATCACCCACAGAAGCCTTCGAAGGTGTATGGTGCCCATACTTGATGTTCATATCACCCTGTGTAGGGATGTCATGGAACGAGGGTGTTGGCGGTGGTGAAGTGGTCGCCCACTCTAGTGACCAGCCACCCCATGGATCTTTACCAGCAGGCTCACCATGTCTGCTCGACTTAATGATGTTCCATAGTAGTAAGAGTTGGCTTATGCCAAAGATGAATGAGAATATACTGACAACCATGTTGTATTCCGCAAAGCCACTTTCGACGGTATAACTGTGGGTTCGACGGGGCATGCCCATGATTCCAAGAGCGTGCATTGGCCAGAACGCTGCATTGTATGCAGAGAAGCCAATCAAGAAATGCCACATGCCAAGGGTTTCGTCAAGTTTCTTTCCTGTTGCCTTAGGATACCAATAGTAAACGCCGGAAAACAAAGCGAAGACAGTTCCGCCGATGAAGACGTAGTGGAAGTGAGCGACGACGAAGTATGAATCATGGAAATGGAGGTCCAAACCTGCAACTGGGAAGAACACACCTGAGATTCCACCAAGTGTAAAGGTAATGATGAACCCTAGTGCCCACAAGGTGTGGGTGCGCATAACAAGGCTACCGCCCCATAACGTCGCCAACCAGTTGAAGATTTTTGCACCAGTTGGAATCGCTACAGCCATCGTCGTAATCATGAATGCTGCCCGCCAGAACGGGTCCATTCCTGATGTGAGCATGTGATGGCCCCAGACAATGAAGCCAACAACGCCGATACCGGCCATAGCAAAAACCATCGATTTGTAACCGAAGATCGAACGCCGCGCACTGGTTGCTAGAACTTCGGAAACGATTCCGAAGGCTGGTACAATCACGACGTAGACTTCAGGATGTCCGAAGAACCAGAACAGGTGCTGGAACAGTAAACTGTCCCCACCAGAGGTGAAAAATACCGTTCCTAGTGTATGGTCAAACAAGAGGAAGGCCACGCCGATGACTAAAGCAGGGAGCGACATATAGAGCATGAAAACGCTGACGAAAACTGACCATGAGAATAATGGCATCTTCATCCAGGCAACACCCGGTGCGCGCATGGTGAACACTGTAGTGATGAAGTTAACACCACCAAGGGTTGAGGAGGCTCCAAGCATCATTATCCCTGAGATGAAAGCGGTCGTTCCAGGGTTCGAACCATATTGTGCCATTTCTGCACCCAGGTTTGCTTCGTTCAGCGAAGCATATGGAGGATACATAACCCACGTGATGTCTGCACCTTCTCCAGCCCAAATCCCGGTGAAAATCAATGGACTTGAGAAAACCAAGAGCCAGAGACCCATAGCATTGATTCGAGGGAAAGCAAGGTCTTTTGCACCGATTTGAAGCGGCAATACATAGTTCATGAAACCTGCAATCATTGGCATGGCAGCCAAGAAAATCATAGTCGTTCCGTGAAGGGTGAAAAACGAGTTGTATTCTGTTTCGGTTAGGAAGGTGTTTTCGGGCAAGGCCAACTGTATTCGGAACAACAGCGCTAAGAATCCACCAACAAGGAAGAAGACAAATCCATACAGGAAGTAAAGAATTCCAACTTCTTTGTGATCGGTTGTGGTCAACCAAGGTTTGAGGTAAGACCAAAAATTGGCGATAGTAAATGTTTCAGGCGAACGGGTGTAGAAAACCCACATGACGCCGAGCAGAACCATCCCAAGAGAAAGGCCGATGGCAGTAACCAAAACCACCAAAGCTCGGGCAGTTGGACCAACATCTCCGGCATTCAATCCAGGAATCGAGATATCTGCTTGGTTCCATTCGTCGCCGCCAGAACCTGCTCCACCGTTAACTGCATTCCCGTAAATAGTGAATTCAACTACTTTCGTATCATCGGCAGGTGCGACCCATTCAAAGTCCCATGTACGAACAGTGTTTGCAGCCTCGGTGTGAGTGAGTCCGCCGTCCATGTCATGGCTTAGTGTTTCATCGACAGTAGAAACTAGCCCGCCGGTAGAAAGTATTCGGAAACCACCAGCATTGCCATTCCATCCATCTTCTTCAGAGATAAGTTCCATCACATCGTTTTGAACAGTTACGGTAAACGAGTATGTTTCACTAGCGTTGAATGTTTCTGGTAAACCGGTAACGATGATTTGTGTGTCTGCAGCTGCACCACCGTGGCAAGTACAACCGCCATCTGCAGCACTTCCAATCCCAGATGGCATAGCCTCAAATTGAGGTGCTGCCACAAGCATGAGTAGAACCAATGCAAGAATTGTGAATCGCTTTTGCATCAGTGTCCACCTCCAGTGGATTCTTCATTAGTATGAGATTCTGTTTTCTGGATACCTGTATCGACTTCGCATGTTGCACCATCACGAGCGACGATGTCGATGTTTCCGATCATCTTTGAGTGGTCAAGGCCACAGTATTCTGCACAAGTGATTGGGAAAGTTCCTGCATCATCAGGCATGAAAGTCATGACTGTCCCCGATTCAAGTCCTGGGACCAAATCTTCCTTAACACCCCATTCTGGTAGCCAGAATGCGTGTTGAACACCAACATAAGCAGGATTTGAATCATCGTGAGCACGTGAGTAGAGGTCGAGTGTCGAAGGCTCATCACATGGAATAATCAGATGGTCTCCGCCAGCGGAAGAAAGGATGGTGCCAACTGGTAGATGCTCCCAAGTATGGAGCAAATGGTCTTCAGCATCATAGACAGTTATCACGCTGTGGAGTGCTGCATCGAAATACATTCCTGAAACGGAAAGCATCTCTGCTGCAAGGTCTATTGGATAATCGGTTTCCACACCATCGATTTCAACGGTGACATTGGTCGCATCAGAACCATGGGCGTGAACCATGAGTGTGCTTGAACCGGCGCCCCATTCCACATCCACGTGTGTAGCGCTTGAGTCGTCCTCCCAAGTCAGTGCATCTTGGTAATGGAATTCCCAAAACCATTGCTTGCCGACGACATCAACATTGAATGAGTCTTCATCGCTAGGAATGGTCCACACCGAAGTGTTTGATGCCAAAGCAATTACAGTGAGCCAAACAATAAGAATTGTTGGCAGAACATAGAATGCGATTTCGAGTTTCGTGTTATGGCTCTCTACGGGAAAGGAACCAACTTCGATATGGTACTTTTCCATATTCTCGACAGGTTCGACTCCATCGCGGTATCGCAGCATAGCGATAAACATCCATCCAAAGGTGAAGATACCAACTATGATACTCCAAAACATATATTTGTCATACACGACATTGAAAACAGTGTCTTCAGCAGGCATAGATTATCCTCGTTTGTAGGGCCGGTGATACCGCCCTTAAACCCTTGTAGATTGCAGGATGCTACGCGTTGTATTCTTGCCCTTGTTTCAGAACCTTTTAGTAAGCCCTTTTGCCAAATTAATCACGGGTTTAAAAAATGCCTTTGTGGAATGTTTTTCCCATTTACACCTTAGAGGGTGGCAAGTTGATAAACGGGCAATCATTGATTGATTCGATGGCCATTTCATCCTGTATCCAATCTACGTTGGATGGAGCGGTTATGCTCGAAATTGAAGTGCAACCCGGTTCCAAAAGGCAAGGAATTGTCGGCTTGAATACATGGAGGGGGCGTTTGTCAGTCGCTGTTCGAGCCGAGGCGCAAAAAGGGAAAGCGAATCATGCCGTCTTACACATCCTTTCTACGTCACTTAATATTCCAAAACATCAATTACAAATCGTCAGTGGTATTACTTCAAGAAGTAAAAAAATACGGATTGAAAATGTATCTACAGAAATTTTGATTGGATTGCTTGAACCATACTTGGAGGAAGAGTGAATGCGCGAACGAAAACAGCGTTCACCTCTTGGAAGTAGTAACGCTGTTGAGCGTTTTGCTGTTGCCGGTATGGCATTAGGTGAAGCGAGAAGAAAAAACCGTGAACAAACTTGGCCAATCGTTATCGAAGGAAAACGTGACCTATCAGCCTTGGAAGCACTTGGATTTGAAGGGCCGATTGAAGTACTCAATAGAGGTTGGGACTTAGCCCGTTTCATCACCTATTTGTACGAACATTACGGCACCCGTAATCCAGATGGAGGGCCGAGTATCTGTCTCTTAATGGATTGGGACCGAACGGGTGGCCGGTTGCAAAAAACATTAACTCAACGCCTTGAAAGCCTCGATGTAAAAGTCTGCCATATACTACGAAATGAATTGTTAAAAGCGCTAAAGCCTGAAACAAGGGTTGTCGAATCCTTGAAGAGTTTAGCCACTGAATTATCTCCCTTCATTGAACAGGAAGACCCTGTCGAATCAAATAATTGAGTTATTCCTCGGAAGGTGGTTTTGGCATACCATCTTCCTTTACCGTGTTGAGCACAACATGGGTAAATGAACGTGAAACGCCATCAAGTGTGAATACCGTCTTTGTCAAATTGTCGAGGTCTTCTCGGTTTTTTACTCGTGCAAGAACCATTGAATCCCATTCACCCGTCACATCATATACAGCGAAAACACGCGGGTCCGCTGCAATTTTTTTCTGGACGTCGATCATTCGACCTTTGACAATACGAAGCCCGGCCATGATGGTCATTGTCCACCCCATTGCTGCTGGATCTAAGATGACACTGTAGCCTGTAATTATTCCCGCATCTTCCATTCTCCGAAGGCGATTGAGGACAGTTCCTTGGGCGATTCCAACCTTTCTTGCCAATGCACGTTGACTGATTCGAGCATCTTCAAGCATTGCTGCCAAGAGTAAGCGGTCAGTATCGTCAAGATTCATTGGCTTCACCATACTACGCTTATTGGCCATAGGTTTCAACACTTTGCCCTTTTGATGTTGGATTACGTACGGGGGATGAAAGACGTAAATATTGCGTCCAACTTCCAAGTTCTTCGACTTCAAGACCCAAGGAAATTTGACAATCCACATCGTGTTGTTCTTTGAACCGGATAGAGAAACTCAATTCAGAATGTGGAGCAATGCGTTTGATTTTGAACCCGCCTTTGATGTGCCACGGCTGTTCAGCATTGCAAGATTTGACTGTGACTCTTTTATTCCCTGAACGGAACATGAAATGTGCAATGGGATGTTCACCTGCCACCCATTCAGCATTCAATTTCGGCATACCTTTTTCTCTTTTCATTGCACTACCCACCGCTCCAGATGCTAGAACACTAGCAAAAATAAGTAAGAAAATAGGGAGGGCGAGGTGGCCTACTGTACTGTTTTCCCAACGCGTAGGCAAAGAGGTGTGGTACAATGCAAGCAAGCGATTGGTTTCATCACCTTCGGATTCTCCAAAAAAGGCCAATGTGATATGCCAGCCATAAGGATTTGATTCCAAATCAATACCTGCGGCCAATAAATGCTCTACCGGTATTTCCCAGAACGTTTGTGTGGTGTTTCCCTGCTTATTTGAAAAACCAATTTCTGGCTTCATATCTCGAACCAAATGTGACGCTTGACGGCCATGATTATCGGTTGCAGTGTCTTCTGTAATAAAAAAATACAGCACTGTATTATCGCTCAAATTTACAAGTGGCGTCATTTCAATTGGGAAGCGTAGAAACCATTGGTTGTTTTCGTTACTGACAACATCAATAGAGCCGTTCAAAGTTAGAATTTGTTGTTGGCGAGAGTATTGTCGGCCGAGAGTTAAACCCTCTTCAAGAGATAAATTATCGCCCTGCTGTTCATTATACAGTGAAACAGTATCACCTTCAAGACCAAGTTCACCAAGTCTGGATTGTGCATCGTCGTCTGGCCAATCGGAATTGGTTTCTTCACTCCATTTCCACCATGATAGAAGAATCATGTCTGGTGAAGTTTCTGATTCATACGGTCCGTTTTGTGGAAGGAACTTTTCATGAATTACGGTCTCTGGGCTGCTTTGTTCTGGAAGTGCTTTTGAAGCGACGAGGTTCAATGATTCCTCGCCTTCGGGTGAAACCAGAGGAGCTGTTAGAATGCTCAAAAGTACGATTAGGAGGCACAGTTGAGTTCGCATGATATTCACTCCTCTTCATCATCGGCTTGAAATGGCATACTGAGTTTCAAACGTAAAACATCCCTTGCTTTTTCATCAAGCATCAATGTCAAACGCGCACCTGCCCATGCTGAGATTAATGATTCGCCGCTGGGCAATGTACAGGATAGCAAGAGGGGGCCATCAACATCAATTGGTTCAAATTCACTGTTGTAATCTTCCATTAAAGGCGCCCAGCCCTTCAATAATCGGGTTAAGATTTCTGGTGAAATAGTGTGCTTTGATTCGGTAATGAGCGCTTGAAGTGCAGGTACTGCTTCTTGCCGAGAACGCCAAGCATCTCGTTTCTTGGTGAAGGCAGGCAATCCAACATGAATCAATTTGAGTGGATGGAAGGTTCCTTCGGGCCAAAGATTGCCGCGTTTATTGGGGCATTTTTGGTTGAAAATACGTTCATCAACCATCTTTGGAGCGATGTTCAGTCTCTTGCCTCGCCTCCACCACGACAAATCTTTTCCATCCAATCCATACCTTGCTTTGGCTTCATCTACTGTTTCCGTAGTTGCAGCATAGATTGTATGACGATTCGTTTGAGGGTGGTCGAGAACCAAAGGCACCCACTCGGAATTAAGAGATGGCTTTCGATTACGAATGAATGACTTTGCAATTCCCTCGGGAGTTGCTTCGGGTCGGTGGCGGAACAGTGCGACGAAAAAACCGCCAGTGTCGTTGTCATGATGAATGAGGCGTCGGCATTTTGCGAGTTCCGTTTGAATACGCAATTCGGTGGATTGGTCTATTTCTTCATCTAAAGCCTCGCCCCAATGTAGCCGCGCTGCGGGACTCATATGGGCGGGTTGAAGGAAAGTTGTTCTCGCTACTTCGTCTCCTCTTGGAATCGGTTTAGCTTGTTCATCAAGTGCATCCCAATCGGTAAGCCCTGAGCGAAGTTTCAATCCAGCAAGTCTTGATTCATCGATTTCAACGAGTTCTAAATAGGGTAATTTCCGCAATAATTGGGCGACTACCGCTTCATTTTCACACGGATCAAGACTGCATGTAGAATAGACCAAATTGCCACCTGGTCGTAATAGACTCGCCCCTCTTTGCGTGATTTCAACTTGTAAACGGAACAAAGTTCGGCTTTCTTTTGGAGACCATTTCCACCAAACATTTCGATTCTTACGGGATGTTGCTGAACCAGTACAGGGAACATCGGCAACAACACCGTCGTAACCAGGAGGGGGAATACGTCCTATGTGTCGCCCATCTTGTTGATTGATTAGCATGTTTGTTGTTGAAAGGCGGCCTCGATTTGATACGAGCATATTGACACGCCCAGATACCGGTTCGTTTGCAACTACAACGCCACTCGGTGCTATTGCTTCAGCGATTTGTGTCGCTTTTGAACCGGGTGCTGCACACAAATCTAAGATTAATTCACCTGGTTGAGGATTGAGCACAACCACAGGAAGCATGCTTGCTGCTTCTTGACGGGTGATTCTACCCGATTCATGCAACAAACTGAAGATGTACTTACTCCGCTCATCAGGTGCTTGGCCTCTCGCGAAAGGCATTTGCCAAGCAAAATCTTCTTCGGCCCAAGGGAGGGGTTTTCCCCCCAACTCACGTAGAATTGATTCGGTCCAAGCCTTGTCGTGCCGTGAACGGGTAATTCTTAGCGTCTCTGGCAAAGAAGTAGTGGCGGATTGAAGCCATGCTTCAACATTGTAGCCCAAATTCTCGGCTAAGTTCGCCAAAGGCGTATCACGTGCCACAACAAGCAAATCCTGCTCTTGCCATTGGTCGCGGGACATGTTTGTGGGTCTTGGCTCCTATCTATGTTGCTTCCGCCATCCTCAAGGGCTTTGGCGCCCCCGCCTCAAACATGTTAGGAGACTCATTGCCGTGGTTTTTGCCGCTGTTCGTGTTCGGCCTCCTTGGATGGGTCTGCTATGAACCAATTGAAAAATACGCAATTCGCAAAAATACGCAATTCTGGACCAAAGCAATGATTGCGCTTCGTTGGTTACCTCCTGCTCAATTATTATTGATGCTTTTCATCCGAATTATTTCGCTGATTCAGCGTGACCTTTCACATCTAGAAATAGCTCAATATTTGGGCCCGGGTAATTTTTCATTTCCTGACCTAAAATTACTAGTTACAGGGGATGGCGGTTCAGAACTCCTCGCCTTGACAATGGTTTTGTTCGCTCTGTATTCGGAACGTCTGCCAAGTATAGCGAAAGGACAAAGTGAATTCAGGCTCAAGTTTCGTAATCGTTTGATGATGTTCACTGGACTTATTCTCTTAACTTCTTCAACAATTATTTTCCCAGAATCATCCTATTATTCTCCGAGTTCTTTTCCTGTAGAGCCGATTGGAAGTATTCCTGCATGGGCTACCCTCGTGCCACTTTTATTATTCACAAGTTTAGCGATGTTTGGTGGAGAATTATTTGCTGTCGCAACCCTATTTTTCGCCGGTGATAATTTCCAAATACTTGCTAGACGAGCCAGATATAAAGTCCTCATAATTGCTTTTTCCACAATTATTTGGCTTTCATTTACCCTAGATGGCCGAGGTGATTGGTCGCAACAGATTCCAGAATTGGGTTTGCTGTTACCACTTATCCTCATACTCCATGTTGGTTTGTGTTTCGCTACAATTCTTCAACCAGCAGTAAGATTGGAATCCGAACTCAATCACGGAGATGGCCGAAGTTGGGGGATGCTGATATTGGCGGTGATCATGGCTCTTATCGTTCTGGCTTTGACGCCGATACATCTCGATGTCATTGGTGTATTTGGCTCAAGCCTTGGACCCTATGTGTATGGAATTTGGGTGGCCACTGTCACAGTTTCTGCGATGATGTTGGTACAATTCTTACCCGCGCTTGGATTTGATGCAGCACCTCGTCCTGAAATTTGGTGGATGAAAATAACATTGGTGTTCTCTCCTGTTTTTCTTTGCATGTTCACTCCCTTCGCAGTTTTCTTAATTCCTGCAGTTTGGCTTGCCCTGCCTTGGTCTTCCTTGACTCCTTGGTTCATCGAGCGTGATGTTGCTTCACCCTCTACGTCCTTTGTTTTGTATCCGCTTATTTTTATCACAATCTTGTGCGCCATAATCCCCTTCTCATGGGGTGAACCTTTCCTTGCCTCGCTTTGGTTTGGATGGATTCCTGGTGCGATGGCAAGTATCGGACTTACTCTTCATGTCAAACATAAAGACGGCGTTAGCCGGCAATTCTCAGAACAAGAATGAAAATCACTCTTCTTCACTCAATTCAGATTCAAGTACGGCTGCTTCCAATTCTGCCCAAGCCGAACCTACGCTAGCATCCTTTGCCGTTGTTTCAATCTCATTTCTAACACGTTCGGCAAGCATCTCATCGTCTTCATCAGGAAAAGCACCCGACAATGGACCAGCACCTGAAATAATTGATTTTGAAAGAACGAGAAGGAGAGCGCCGATGATTGGAAACAACCACCCTACAGTTAAGGCATCAAGTTCCATTCTTCCTTGAAGCAGTCCAATGCCTGTAATCAGGAAGCACCCAATTCCAGTACCGAGCAAAAGCGTCGATGCTGCATCGGATGGTTTGCTCATAGCCATGCGTGAAGGAACAAGGCAATGAACCCAACGGCAAAGTATGGTTCAGTAGGTTTCCCTCATCAATTTATGAATCTTGTAAGGAAGGAGGGCTCGATTCACCGGGGTGACTTCCAAGATGCGCCCATCATCTCGTCGGCGAATGTCTTGTAACAAAGGGTGTCGGCTTTTCTTGTGCAGGGTCAACAGCGTTGGCTTATCTACTTCAAGTGCACTTCGAACCGCGCTAACAAAATCCTCACTTTCAACTGCAAATTTCCCGATTTCATCAATGACCAAGACTTCACATTCATTTCGAGCGTGTTCAATTGCAGGTATGGCAATTTTTTCTAAAGCTTCTGTATCAATGCCATACCCCAAAACACGAAGGCGAGAGTCGATGTTTTTGTGAGCCATAATTGCATTTTCGCCAGTAACGATATTGAAAACACTGTATCCTAATCGCTCACTACCGTCTAAAATAGGTTCAGTTCGCATTCCGCCGATGATAGGGGCTTCAGTCAAACTACCTCGCAGTTTTATTTCTCGAGTACGTTCATCACGTAACATTTCAAGAACTTTTTCCATAACAGCGGATTTCCCACTACGGGGCAAACCTGTTATACCGATCTTTGGATGAATTCCCATATTACTCACCACGATTAATCGCTAATGGTCTTTGCAGTGGCTTATCAGTAATAAATGATGTTGCTCTACAATACCGCCTTGGAATATTGCAATACCGAAAGATGTGCGGCGTAGTTTGCTTGATTACTGAACTGAAAGCACCAATTCCGGCATTTCAGACGAAACCTCAACCGGGAGCATTTCCAATTCGTAATTATTGACGTTATTATTGGCAGACCAAGCACGAGCCCATTCGTCAAGATCCTTGGCGTTCAACAATTCACACATCCAATGGAGTGCTTTCTCAAGTGTTCCATGGTTTCGAATTAGGCGCTCTTGAATTTCGGGGTGAAGTTCAATATGATTCACGCTATTTCCAAGAACGCAATTGAAGGGGATAACCGCCCAGCGAAGTCGGCGTTCTTGGTGAGCATTAACAATGGCTTGGCAAGCAAGTCGGGGGCCATATTTCGGCTCCGTACTGCCGCACCACATGGCAAGTTGACGTTCATTTGCTCGTGAAGGAATGTCGGTGCGGAAAGCAGGGTGACGAACAAAGACTTTCCCATCTTCATCTTCTGAGAAATGTACGCCTCGAATAAATGGGCGAGAACTGCGTCCTTTCACCCATGTTTCAATTGATTTAGAGTGAGCGGTTTGATCAATCTCGCCGACACGTACACGGACAGTATGGCCGTTGGTCGCAATAGCATGTTGCTGCTCGCCCATTCGCGGCAAGCAAGCAAGACGGTCTAGAATTTGAAGGGTTTGTTTACGCTCTACACGGTCACGTGGGAGGCGGGGAATCGCCCAAGTATCTTTTGCCCAAGCAACCCATCGTTCTTTTTCCATTTCAAATGAAGGAACTCGGTTGGAAAGGCCACTTTGGTCTCGGCGTAAATCTGCACGACTAATTGGGCCGTGAATAATAAGTTTCTCAGTTTCTTGTTTGGCTGTAATACCTAGAACTGCAACACCTTGAGTCATTCCTGGGAACAAATGATTTGCTTCTTCAATAGCCCAAATTTCACTCCAACCATGTTCTTCAACAAGCAATTGGCGAAGAGGGTGTGAAGATTGTTCTCGGAGGATACTATCGGGGGCAACCAAACGCAAATGACCCCCTTGTTCTAAAATTTGCAAACCGCGTTCGATGAATAAGCGATAGAGGTTGACATTGCCTCGCATTGTCGAGAAACGGGGCAAGGCATTATCGGTAAGGGAGCGCAATTGTTCTCCAAGTTCTCGTCGAAGTTTGCTGCCGTCTTCCATTCCTCGGAATCGGTCCTTTATTCTCAACCAAGGAGGATTGGTTACAATGAGGCGGGGGGCTTGGGACCAAGGCCAACTGCCTTGCAATGTATCGCCTTGAAGGACCGCTTTTTCAAGCAACTTTTCTGCTTCTTTGCGAGGAAGGCAACCCGGTTTATCTGATTTCAAACTCACCAAACCAAAACGTATGCATTCAAGCAACAATCGTTGGCGGGTTGAAGATACAACTAATTCATCATTGTCGAGTAATTGGAAAGAGGATAGAAGCGCCGTAGTATCGGCTATTTTCTTCTCAACTGTGCTATCACTATGATTCTCTGAATGGCGTCTAATCAACCGAGCATGGAATATTCCACCGCCACAAGAAGTATCTGCAACAGGCAAAGGAATTCCGCTGAGGGTTCGAAGACCCTGTTCAACCCGTTCAAACTCAGATTCATCATCAACTTCAGGTTCTTGAACGTGTTGAGGGAGATTGAGTTTTTCGAGGTGTTGACGGAATCCAGGGGGCAGGTTATTCAAGTGCATTGAGGATGTTTGAGGCGGCGATTTAGGACGAGTCAAACTTTCTAATAATTCAGAAGCGATCACTGCATCTGCCAATCGCGGCGGTGTAGGGTGAGCTCCTCGTGGTGAACGCCCATCTGCTTCAGCATCATGGCGAGCTAAGAGATGGTCTAGAACATGACCTGGGTCAGTCAATAGGTTGGCCGGTAGGGTAGGCCAGTCTTCGGGAAGAAGTGCCGCTATCGGTTGATGAACAAGGAGAGATTGTTCCCATGCACCGAGCCAAATATGAATCTGTTCAGTACGGTTTGCGAGACATCGGTCGAGTCGAGCATACCATCCACTTACTCCGCTCTGCATTGACCCCACCCAAACCAGCGGGATGGCTTTTCCGGTTTGAATGTGACCCTTGATTCAAGGGTTCAAAAAAGCAGAAATTCAGGGTTTTTCACACGAGTCCGAGGTGTTGGAAACTCTCATTATGCCATTCCCACCCCGTTTTAACCCATTCAAAAAGTGCGGAGAGTTCTTTCTTTCGAACTCCGGCGACTTTGGCTATGGTTTTGATGACCTTTAATTCCGAAACATCATATTCTCCATCGACCGCCGCCACAAGAATTGAATCTCGTAAAGCAATTTTTAATACGACGGGATTGAGTTTTGAAATAACCAAATCAAGTGCCGGTGGTTTCTCAAGAAGATTGCGAACGTCAACTCGCATTTCAGGGTGCATCATGCAGCGACCCATGAGCGCCTCGATAATAGCAAGTTCTTCTTTGACAAGTGTTCCATCGGCAGAAGCAACAATGACCATGATTTCAGCATAGCCTTTGACATCTTCTTGGGCAAAATCCACCGCAAGGTCTAGGTACACTGACTTCACTCCGAAATCTCGTTGAGAATATCGGTGCCTTGTTGCATCCAATCGTAGCCTCTTTTTGTCCAAGCGAGTAAACGTTCAACCGATTCGGGTGCTAGATTAAAATGCTCGACAATTAGATTTAGAACTTCGCGCTCATCGTCATCAACAGTACCATCTGCAGCAGCCATTAATGTTGCATCGCGTAAAGCAAGGCGCCCTGCTTCTTCACTCATGCCCGAAAGACATTCTTCCAAACTAGGAGGGTTTTTCAAAGCGGTACGAATCATTTTCCTTTGTGCAGGGGAAAGAAGTGCTGTTCCAAGGCGTTGTTCGAACATAGCCATCTCATCGACGGTCAATTCATTGTCAACCCTTGTCATAAAAGCGAGTAAACGTGCATAAGCAAAGCGTTCTTCGCGAGGGAGCGTGTGTATTGTATCCGGTAGCATTACACCCGCGTGTCCGACTTAGACTTAGAACCCAACGATGATTCTTAGTTACAAGGGGGGCGTTTTTGGATAAAGTGATTTTGTCCAACATTGATTTTCTCTTTGGGAATGCAAGATTGATTGTGATACCCTCAATGTGTCGTGTAAGCGAAATATGATTTACTCTTCTTCGGTGGTATATCCAAAAACAAACCATCGCATTGTTGACCATGTGAACAGCCCCCATCCAAGCATATTTACAAGGAATATCAGACGGATAGGGGCGCTTGTCATAGAAAGAAGGGCGTCGTATGAAAGTGTCGAGCCGGCCATTCCAAACGCGTAAACAGAAAGTGCACCCATAATCGTATTCTTGACATTTTTTCTGCCGTCAAAGGTGAAAAAACGGTGAACATAATGAGCGGAAAGACTTGACATAGCCCATGAAATCGACCATATCGCTGTTTCGTTCAAGATATCGAGAAAAATTGTTGAGCGCAAGATTTCCCAAATAATCCAAAACAAAAATGTGTTGAATCCACCAGCGATTCCGAATCGCTGTAAAGTTCCTCGTGGAAGTACCTCAGCTACGATTGAATGCTTCATCCAATATCTCCTCAATCGTCATTGGTGACAACATCGCTGGGTTTCCCAGTAAGTACTCCACGTAATTTTTCATTGTCGGTTTGAATGGCGTCCATGAACTCATATTTGCAATTCAGTGACTCTGCTAAGACTCCTAGCGCCAGCGAATCCTTTGGAAGACACTTGCCTCCAAACCCTCGATTGAGGCCAAAAATCGGGTCGAGGTGGGAGGGCCCAATCGGCTGGGCTTGCTTTGCGGTAATCATGTCTCGAATCTTGTACCAATCTTCCCCCATTCCTTGACAGATATCATACATTTGATTTGCAAAAATAACCTTCATTGCATAAAATGTATTTTTGGTATACTTGACTAATTCTGCCTGTGTTGGCGTAACATGAAAGAGATTTTCTTGACGAAGAACTCCGGCCTCTTTGTGTTGAGAAAAGACGCGTTCAGCCACTTCCGCATGGTGTGTTCCGCATACTAGAAGGTCTTGATTTGCGAAATCTTCTAGACGTCGGCGTTCAACCAAAAATTCTGGCGAATAGGCAATTTTGAGATTGGTATATTTTTCATGGTATGATTGTGTAGTTCCTGGAACAACTGTACTTTTGATTACGGCTGTGAAACCATCTGGCAATTCATCCAAAATGCCTTCAACAATTCGCGTATCACAAGCACCTGTTTCAGGGTGAGGGGGGGTTGGTACTGCAATGTATGCAAAGTCAACATGTTCGGTCACATCGGCTAATGTTGTGCCACGAGCAGGGTCGTGAACAAATAACTCATGTGCATCAGCAAAACAAGTTTCAATAGCACCGCCGACCATGCCTGCGCCAATAATTCCGACCTTCATACTCCGAGGGCAATGTCCCTAAGTATTGATTTTACCGCAAGAACTATCGGAACGGAGCAGGGTTTAATTTGCCATCTTTGACCATTTGGGAGGCAAGAAGAAGGGTTTCTGGTGTGCCACAATCGACCCAAGTTTCTTTCCCAACTGAAAGCAATTTTGCTTTACCGATATGGACATATTTACGAGTGACATCAGAAATTGAAAAATTTTCACCGCGTAGTTCACGGGCTGAATCAAGATAAGTCCAAAAGTTTTCATCAAAAAGATAGATGCCTCCGATAGCAAGATTGGATGGAGGATTCGCAGGTTTTTCGACAATATCTGAAATATTTCCTTGGCTATCAAGAACGGCGACCCCAAATGCTTCAGGGTGCTGCTCTTCTCGAGCGAGCAATACGCACCCTGGATGTTCTTTAGTCGTATTAAATCGAGCAACTTCATCTGTCAACTCAAGCGTTGTGATGTTATCGGAAAAATACACTAAAAGACGACAGTCTTGGTTGTAAGGGCGTGCAAGATTGAGGGCATGCCCAACGCCCAGAGGTTTCTCTTCAAGGACATAGTGGATTTTTTCATCTTCAAATCCAGCACCAACATGTTGGGCGATTTGTCCTATGAATTCATTCGAAATAATTGTGATGTTTTTGATACCCGCACGCCGAATTGTTGCTAAAGCAAAATCAATGACTGGCCGATTGTACAATGGGAGAAGTGTTTTTTGAGTGTATTTGGTAAAAGGATCCAATCGGCTCCCATGCCCACCAGCAACCAAGATAGCATTGGTCATCATAACTCATCCGAGGCAGTCGTAGTTATTGGGCTTGCCTCAATATGTGTCGTCGTCATTTTCAGAATCCATTAGTTCTTGAACAGCCCCTTGTTTCGCATTCTTTTCAAACCAATCGGTTTTTACTAAGTCTCCTAATCTTTCCACGCCGGCTTCAATGAGGTCTTTATCCTTGGATTCTGCTTCATTCCATTTCTGTTGTGCTATTTTTTGATATTGAACATTCGCTTCATTTACCAAAAGTTCAGAGGGGCGTAAATCATCTTCTAAACCTTGATAGGCTGATTCCGAAAGAGCAGCGTCCCTCCTAGTTTGCGACTTGTCGAGTTGTGATTCAATTATTCCCGAAGTAAATCCTTTTTCATCTGAACCCCGATTTCGACGTTGTGTTTTGGAAACTTGAATAGATTGTATATTTCCTGTTTTTGCCGCTTGAAAGGCGACGTCCATTCGGTTTGATTGCTCAAGTATCTCAGGGTCAACTTCCAGCAACATGAAGAGTGCTTCTTGTCGCTCAAATGCCTTTCGTTTTGATGAAACCATCAAGAATATTGTACTCAGGCATATAATGCCTTCAAACAGAAGTATCGAAGAGACAGGAATGGTGAAATGATACCATCCAATAATGCTCATAATGAAACTAGCAAGCAATAGGAATTGTAGAAATTTGCGATGGTGCTGTTTTTTCGTACTTTCAAGACGATATTGTTGCAGAAAATAAGCACTAGGGTCTTCCATTGTAGCACCTCACCCATTGACAATCTTTTCAATTCTGGCCCGGTACTCCTCCTCAGAAAGAGCTGTTTCTTTCCAACCGAGGTCGCCTATTGCTTGAAGACGACTTGCTTCAATGCTGTTTTTCATTCGTTCAAATGCAAATTGTATCAATAGACCGAACAATAGCATGGCGGCAAGGGCAAATCGCCATTGTTCTGTAAGCCATCCAATAAGTAGGCTCAAAACAAGTCCTTGCACGACTGCAAAACCAAGGCGTTTTTGCAACTTGCGCTTGGAATCCAAAGTATCGAGAAGCCGCTTTGCACCTTCTTTTTTGGTGGCCATGATTAGGCCAAGAAGTACTTTCGTGTCAATATGTCGGAATCAGTTTGTCGATACGAAACAATCGTCATCGATTTCTACCAAGGTTCCATTCATGAGTAAATGGTCCAATGCCTCATCAATTTCTTCCGGGCTGATTCCACTAGAATTCAAGTGTTTGAATATCGTTTCAAGAGTCGCGCAAGGCTGCCCTTGAGACATCTCGGTCTCAACGTGGATGAGTAGCATTTGACAAACGACTGCGAGTAAAGGGTCGTCGCTTTCTTCATCTGGCAATAATTCAATGAAATTATTTGCGGGATGCAAGGTTGTATCTATGTTTTGCTCATGTATGCGGTCTTCACTATCCGCAGTTCGCTTACCAAGGCCGTTTAATCCCGAGTCTATTTTCAGTTCAAAACAATCGAATATATTTCGCTGATACGGGTCACTCTCTTGATTATCAAGTACATTCAAACGGTGTCCTATCGCTTCAAGACGATGTAATCTTTGTTCCAGGACTAATTTTTCTCTACTTAGGTCAGCATTGATGAGGTCGAGAGCCATGTTTGCTTGTTCTGATAACCATTCATCAAGGCCCCATTCAGGATTTATGCCGCTCATTACTGCAACGAGTCTTTGGACCTCCTCTGGCATTTGCTCGACTGCAATTTGGTCTTCGGAAACCTTGTGTTGTTTGTCGCTCATGTTAACTACTCTCCTCAATGACGGCCTATGAAACCTCTCGTCTAAAAGGGACCTTCGGTTCCATTGCAGAAATGAAATACACCTCTCATGCATTGAACAAAATATCGCTCCACCGGTCATAAACGTCATGAAGGTGCCACGCACTTATTCGCCAAGGTGTTGAAACAGTGTCCCCTTCTTTGAAAGGGGGCGCGTTCATGTAGGGGTTGCTCTTGCGAAAAAACATGGCAGACTATCGTATTGGCATCTTACCGGGCGATGGGACTGGTCGAGAAGTTGCGCTTGAGGCACAACGGATACTCAATACTATTGAACAACATACAAATCAAGGGTTTGAGCAAACTGTCATTCAATGTGGTGGCCAACACTATCTGGAAACAGGAGAGGAATGGGCTGAAGGTTCGTTTGAATTTTGTCGTGATGAAGCCGATGCGCTGTATCTAGGGGCAATTGGCCATCCTGGCGCTAATCTCCCAAATGGCGACCTTGCTGGAGGTTCTGTGATTCTTGGGCTTCGAAGTGGACTCGATTTGTATGCAAATCTTCGGCCGATTAAACTCTATGAAGGCGTCCCACACAAGGTCCATGGCAAATTTACTCAAATTTGGCAACCTGGTATGGTAAATATGACTATCTTGCGTGAAAATACTGAAGGTTTGTATCATTCACTACTTCGACGTAGTGCAGATCGAGCGTTAGGTCGCCCACCATACGAACCTCCGGAAATAACATTCCCTGGACTCAAAGGAGAAGTTGCTTATGACCCACGTCCAATCTCTGAACATGGTAGTGAACGCCTGATTCGAATGGGTTTTGAAATTGCAGAAATCCGCAATGGGGCGCCAATCGATGGGAAGAAGCGTGTCTCATGCATCGATAAATCAAATGTAACTCGTGGATGTCAACTATTCCGACGTACTTTTGACAAGGTTGCCCTTGATTATCCCGGCACTGAACTTGATTACGGATTTATCGACGCATTCACTCAATGGCTCACTCGAAGTCCTGAGAGCTATGATGTTGTCGTAACCTCAAACATGTTCGGAGATATCGCCACAGATTTGGGCGCTGTTCTTCAGGGTGGAATGGGTATGGCTGCATCTGGAAACATTGGCGACAGTCATGCATTCTTTGAACCAGTCCACGGTTCATCACCAAAGTACGCTGGAATGAACAAAGTCAATCCAATTGCAAGCATCAATTCCATTCAGTTAATGATGAATTGGCTTGGTCGAAAACACAACGATGATGAATTGACTCAAATCGGCCAACTTATCGATAACAGCGTTGCCGACCATCTGCGAGAAGGAAAAGGGCTCACTTATGACTTAGGTGGAGATGCTTCATGCTCAAGTGTTGGCGAAGGTATCGCTTCTCGGCTTGCAACCAAGTTACAAGATACGTTCTAAGCATCTTGCCGACGGCGTAATTCCGCTTCGAATTCGTTCCACAATTCTTGCTCAATTTGCTTACGTAGTTTAGGCTCTAAAGCGGTTTGTACTTGGACGACAACATCCTCCCAAATTTCAGTCGCCATTGAATCTCGAGTCTC
>JABJFI010000034.1 GCA_018662825.1 Methanobacteriota archaeon
CGATTCAATTTGAGATGGTAAAGAGATTAGATCGGTGGTCGAATGAACGCCCCAAGCACCGTCTGCTAAAATTCTCAAGGTAACTCCGACTTCTTGGCCAGGAATTGCTCGTTCAAGCTTCGCATCCCGAAGTGCAACACTCGAATCGGTAATCGCCATCAAACGCACCTCCGCATACGATGCTCCAAGTTCTTGAGCCTGATCGAGTGCAGCCTGAATTTTCGACTGGTCGAGGTAACGGCCTGTACTCGGCCTGTGGTCATCTGTTGGACTTGCGCTCATCACCATACAGTAACGGTAGGTACAACGGTGTTTGAACTCTACTCCGTTTCGTTCTGCTCAAGAAGTAAATTCTGAAGAAACGATATGACCTAGAAGAGTGGATTCAGTAAGCGCTTCTTCCTCCGATTCAAATTTCATTCCAAGGCGTATTGCTCCAGTTTTTGAGAGAAGGTATTTCATGGGGATTGATTCAATCTTCAATTCCGAATAAATAGAAGACGCTTGATTTTCGATATCTTTTTGGTCGTATTCGGCGGCTTGGCAATCTGTTTGAGATTCATCAATTGTTATAGCATTCGGTAAAAAAACAACAAAACCCGATTTATCACCATTTCGAACACCCGCCCGTTTGAATGCTTCAGAAACGTGATGAGTTCCTGAGAGATATCTCAAGAACTCGGCATCTAGAGAACGAGCCAAGGAAGTCTTGCGGACCCAGCGGCGAGAGGCACATGACCATGCAGTCCATAACTGGAGATTAGATTGGACGCAGCCATCTCCAATCATCACCCACTGATTGTTAGGACGCAATTGAAGAAATGCTTTGAGGAGGCTCTGAGCATCAATGGGCTGCTCTGAACGCCAAGCAAAACATGGGAACGGAGGTTGTGCCATGGTTATTCCAAAAGGAGATTCTCTTTCAATTATCCGATGCCGATTCATCTGAAAGCGGTACATCATCAGCGCGTTGTTTGATTGTATTACCTTTGAGAGAGTTTGATTTGAAGCGAAGTAAGACTTTTTCTACTTCTTTGCTAATTTTATCCAGTAACATCGGCCCCCATCCACGTTTTGCTAAGAGTTGATTTCTGGTTGGACGGTCCATTGCGATAACATCCTTCGGTGTCCGAATGCCCATGCTAGCCAATTCACGTGCACGTGAACGGCCAATGTGTTTGATGTTAACCAATTGAAGGAGGTCTGTCTTGCATCCATGTCTGATGCGTTGTCGAAGCATATCGAGCATTGTCGCGAGTTCTCCAATTATTGGAAGGTGTTCCTCGGCAAAGACATCGTCAGTGAGAAGGACTTGCTGGCCAGCAGCAAGAAGCCAACCCATGAGGTCAACACGATGATTAACATCTCCTGGACTGACATCAAGGTCACTTTCAATTGAGCGTAATGTTTCTTCTTCAATCCACATTTCAAGCATCCATGCTGATTTGACTTTACCCAGTAAACGTTCTTCCAAAGAATCATCGTCTAACAATTCATCTTCAACTGCGTTTGTTTTGAGCCAAAGAGGTGAACTGCGTTCCATTTCGGAGTTTTTCGCCCAAAGCGGTAAGAAATCCGGCGTGGAGGATGCTAAATGCATCAAACCAAAGTTTGTCACTGAAGCGTTTTGACGAACTTTACGGCGTACGGCTCTTCGTAATCCTGTTCGTAAAATCGATGCTGAAAGAGGGTCTAGATAGAGTTGAGTTATTCGTTCGCCCATCAATGTCGCTTCATATTCCATTGAGGTATGGTCGTTGGCTGAAGGCTCCGACCAACCACCTACATGAGCCAAATCTGAGGCTGATGTGAAGCCTAACGAGGCTTGTGTAAAAGCGGTTGATGCCTTTGGCACTGGGATATGTGTGGGTATGTTTGAGCGTAATTCAACTCCACCAGTGGATTGCGCAATAGAAGCCCAAATCGGCATTTCATCATCCCAATCCTCATCTTCATCTTGACCAACTAAGGCATCTGCACGACGTTGAGCATAATCTTCATCTGGCCCTTTTTTGCGAATAAATCGTTCTTCAACTAACCAATTAAGCATCTCATCGAGGCGTTCATTGAGTTGCGTTTTAGATATGGTGGCTCCAAGAAATGTGGCAGAGAAAAAATCGCCAATTTCACCACGGTGTCGGAAACCTCCTGTAGCAATTGAAGCCAAGAGATGTGAGCGCAACGCTGGTTCGCTCGCTAATTTTGATGAGATAGATTCAACTGGTCCAAAGAAATACCGTTCACTTACATCATCAGCAATACTCCAACCATCCGTTCCTTTGCACAAAACCCATGCTTCACCAAAACTGTCGTACTTTGGACGACCAGCTCGGCCAAGCATCTGTCGAACTTCCATCACCGGAAGTGGACGGCTCATACCATCATCCCAACGCTTTAGGTCGCGCACCAAGACTCTGCGGGCGGGTAAATTAACTCCTGCTGCAAGTGTGGGGGTTGCTGTAAGGCCAATCAGCAGACCATCTTTGAAAGCCCCTTCAATCGCTTTTCTTTGTCCGTATGTTAATCCAGCATGATGGAAAGCAATTCCACCCCGTATTGATTCAGCAAGACGTTCTGCCATAGCTGTTTGACTACGTCCTTCAAGAGTCGAAGCAAAATCTTCTAAGCGCTTCAATCGGTCAGGGTCCTCTGTTTTGAGGCGCTTCTGGATTCTTTTGGCGAGTTTCAACGCCTCTGATTGAGCACTTCGTCGTGTTCCAACAAAAATCAATACTTGTCCATCCTGGTCGATTGCATCATTGACAACAACCCAACTTGGATGAGATTTTGGCCCTTCTAAATCCCGTGGGGGCTGGAGAACTTCTGCCTCTGTCGACATCTTAGAGGATTGAACAAGTCGAGGCTCAAGGTGCAAATCATGAAAAGTACTGTATTCCAAAGCGACAGGCCTCCAAGAGGAGAGAATTAGGTTGGCATCCAACCATGTAGCCAGTTCTTGGCAATTCCCTACCGTAGCCGAAAGGGCAATAATTTGTGCATTTGGTCGAAGATAACGTAAGCGTGTTAGGTTTATTTCAAGTGTTGGACCCCTGGTAGAATCGTTCATCAAGTGAAATTCATCTGCTACAACAATCGACACATTCGCCATGAGTTCCGAACGATTGCGCATCAGTGAATCAAGTTTCTCAGAGGTGCAAACAAGAATATCACACTCTTCGATTTTTTTGGCTTCTCCAGATGCATCGCCAATACCAAGGCCAACGGTTAATCCAACCGAGCCGCCCAAGGCAACCAAATCTTCATGTTTTTCAGTTGCGAGTGCTTTGAGAGGCACAATGTACACTGCTTTCGAACCAGGTTCATCGACAAGCAAACGGCGTATTATTCCAATGTAAGCAACTAATGACTTGCCGCTTGCTGTTGGAATTGCGAGTAAAGTATTGCTGCCAGACAATACACTCGGAATTGCCTCGTGCTGCGGCGGATGTAAGTCCTTGATACCCCATGTATCGGTCAAGAATTCTAGGGCTTTTTGCGGCAAATCTAAGCCAGATACAGCCCGCTCGCTCGCCTCCATGTATCGACAGTCGCGCCAACAGTCCAAAAGGACAACGCTTCGAAGGGTTCAATCCGACACCCATAAGACCCGCCTTCTCATGACCTTACACATGGCCGATGATGTTGAAACACTGGTTGATGAACGACTTTCGATTTTTCAAGATGAACCAGATATGAATGACTGGGTTGAAGTTATGTCCGGTGCGGCAATGGCAGTACTTGGAATTTTTCACCTTGTTGAGCCTTGGGAATTTGTCAATCCAGACATAATGCGCTGGTTTGCTGCCGCAGTAATCGCAGCCGGTGCGGTTTGGGCTGGGCATGGCCTCAAAGATATGGCAGTGAAAGAAATGCGACGTTCTATCGCCATCCTTGAGATGTCTCAAGTAGACGATGGGCCCAACCATGGACTTATTCGAGATGTTTTGCTCAATCCAGATGCATACCGCTCTTTCCTTTTGGAATCTTATGAATCCGCTTGGGAAGATGGCATCATCACTGAAGAAGAATTAGCTGAATTGAAATCATTCCAAGATGCATTGGGAATTACCGATGAAGAGGCTGCAAAGATGAACGTCGATGCCGCAGTCAAGTCCGCTTCCAAAGATGGAGAGATATCTGCTAAGGAAGAAGCTGACATCAAGAAAGCTGCTGAAAAAGCAGGCGTTGATTCTGAAGAAGCAATCCAAGATGCAAAATCCAAAGCAAAGAAAGGCAAGAAGTGAACTTCAATTCCACTTTGAATCTGAACCGAAGAATGCAGAAGCAAGTTCTTTTGCTTTCTTGCGACGTTGATATTCAGTTCGACTTGCAAATGTGCAAAGAAACAGCCCCATTACAGCAACAGGTGTTGCATATCCGATGAGTCCCGAAGCATTTTCAATGTCGATAAACTGTGGGACGTCAGCAACATCAAAGCCCGTTGACGTGACAAAACGAACGTCTAAGAGATCCAAATCGCAATCGCATAGGCTTACGGAAATTTGTTTTGGGAATAAGGATGATTGGAGTAACACCCAATCATTTGCACTCACCGTATTTGGACGAGTGGCCCAAGCAGGAACACTGACCGAGCCAGTTGCAGGGGCATTCACCATCTCAAAATCAACATGGAAAACTGAGGATTGTGGGGGTTCATCAACCACCATCATGGCTTCAAGCATCAATAAATCAAGAAGCAAGGAACGGCCTGCAAGAAGAATAAAACGAACCATTTGTTGCTCAAGCATACCTTCATCCGTGGTTTGGACCCCACCTCGGGCAACTTGTGAGAAAATAGCTTGATCCATACGTAAATCTTGCAATTCTGGAACAATCAATTGCCAACGGCCGTCTGGGAGAGGACGTGCCTCTTCAACAACAAGTCGAAGTTGCAAACGGTCCCCATCTAACATACCCCATGTAGCTCCTGTATGAGTCACTAAGACTTGTTCAGGAACCCCAGGGTAGGATATATCCCAAAGTTGTTGAAGGCGCATATCAATCAAATCGTCAATTTGTATTTCTGTATCTTTTTGAACTTCATCAGCCAAGACCCACATCGGATGAAAAATACCTCCTACAAGTAAGAAAATTATTCCAGGAGTGAAGACAAAAAGTCGAATAATATTCGATGTTGAATTTCTTAGACTATCGATAATGAAACCAATCAATGCCAAAAAGCAAACAAAGAGGATACCAAAACCTGATTGTGAGAGAGTGACTGCTTTATCCTCGTCTCCTATCAGAGCTGCGCCAGCAGGATAGAATGCTTTACCATCGAAGTCATTTGGACTAATTGGACCACCCGTACCTTCAAACGCGAGTTGCCCCGTCCAAATATAAGGTTGAAATTTTCCTGCAGTCCCACCGATACAGAATATATATTCTCCAATTGGAAGGGCTCGCCAACGGTATGTAATTCGAGTAGAATCATCATTTTCTTTAATTACAACTTCAGGCGCAGAAGAAAGGCGTCCTGAAGGTTGTATCAGGTCCGGTAAACCATGACTTTGCTGAATCTCAAGTGGTACAATTTCCCATTCGAGGTAAATGTTGAGTATTTCATGTTGGTCTATTGTAAATGTCCAACAATCTCTATCGTTCTCAAGTAATGCACCATAGTGAACCGTTTCAAATTCTGACGAGCGAGGTTCAAGGTCGCTAGAAGGCTCGTCGGTATTACGGGACACAACATCTTCTGACCACGGAATGTCAATTACCATGGATGATGCACCGCGCAGATGTAATTCCCATGTTCCCGGTCGGTCAAGGACAAAGGTCAATCGCAATCGAACCGTTTGCTCAGGCCACAACAAACGCTCTCCATTTAAATTGAGTTCTTCATCCTCTAAAGTATACGAATTGGATGCTGATGCTGTGGGAAGGTTTTCTGCATCAAAATTCCATGTTGTAACCGTTGATGCAAGTATCAAGGAAACTTCCAGTTCTGGTTTATTTACACCAGAAAATTCACCGGTGAATCGTAAATCGATAATCATCGATGAAAGAATACTTGGGAGCAAAGCCAATTCGATTTGTTCCGGATTCATTTCAAATTCAAGAGATATTGTATCAGTTTGGGCTGGAGATGCAAAAACGGTGTCTGAAATGATTTCCTCACCACTGGCGACTGAAGTTAAGTAGCATTCATCATCTTGAATGCACGACAAAAATAGTTCTCCGCCATCGACTGATTGGTTCAAATTTGCCTGAACACTTGGAATCAAAAAAGAGAACAACAATAAACAAATTAGCAAGGACAGAGGAAGGATTGGGCGTTGTTCAACACCTTGTTCCCTGCCCATAGACAGTCGTCTGCATCGCCTCCTTTCAATTCAATGGTTTGATGTTAAACCAATGTTCGGGTTTTTTTTATCGATCAGTGTTGTGTTGCATTTACGGCAACGAAATCTTCGACGTGATGGTTTTTGACGCGGGAATTCTTGCTGGCATTTAGGACAACACCACAACCAAATCGCCTTTTCACGACGCAAGTATTCTGTGAACTGGATGCCGTGGGTGCTGGCTTTATGACCCGGCCAAGCTGCCTCAAGTTGTCGAAAAACAGAATTGTGTGCTCGTAATCCAAGTGCATGAATATATTCATGATGTAAGACAAAAGCAGAATATGCTCTCCACTTCAAATTCAACAATTTGGGATGCAAGTCGATGACCTCAACGTCTTCTGGTTCAAGTGATTCAGGGTTTACTCCTCGCTTCCAACGTGTCACTCCATGGCGCTGAGTAGCATTTCTCCGAAGAACACCAAGAGGGATAGTGCGCAAACGCTCAACATTCGCATCAACCCACTCCGGCATATCTAGCATAACATCGATGACGAAGTCTCTTAACTCATTCAACAGAATTGTCTGTTCTTTACTCGGTTTGGCCATCTGGGAGTTCAACTCCATCGATGATAGGCAGGGTGCCCTTCTTTCACCGCTACAAACAGTCCACTTCCAGTTGCACAGACTTTTCCATTTGCTTCCAATAACAATTCGACTTCGACTCGGTCATCACTTAATTCTTTGATTTGACTGGTGACTTTGAGAACAACGTCTTTCGGTGTAGGGCGGCGTAATTTCACCGTGTAAGAGGCGGTGACAGTGCAAGGTGGCTCTTCGAGACCTTGTGCATCCATGAGAGCAACGGCAGCAGTCCAATTGCCATGGCAATCAAGAAGCGTTCCAATAATCCCTCCATTTATCATGCCCGGAAAGGCTTGGTGATGATTTTCAGGGAGAAACTCCATTGAAAGGCCGTTTTCGATTCGGATACTGTTGATTCGCAAACCTTCTTCATTTGCTGGACCACACCCAAAACAGATTGAACTTGGAGCGTATTGACGTTGAACACCGACTTCTGACATGGTCTTTGGCTCAACTGCAAGCACTTGTTTTCTTTGCTTGTTTGTTCGAAATTATCCACATTATTATGGAGGGGGGATGACTGCCGGTGCCATGGCAGCAAAAAAGCCACGGAAAAAGTCCAAGATCCGTGTAGCTCACGAGTTGTCGAAAAGACGCAAAATTGCGATTAAAGAAGCGATGGATGCCCACAAATTGGAAGACCGCCCCGAATGGGATAGAAGTGCGAAATGGTCCAGTGAAAGATTCTATCGTAAAATCATCAAACCAGGCACAATGCGAACCATTCATCTCCCCCTACTCGAAACTGACTTGGGAGAATCATGGCCAATACCGGTCACTATCATTCATGGTGTTCGACCTGGTCCAATCATTACCATTCTTGGGGGCGTGCATGGCGATGAATTAACTGGACCCGCAACATGTACTCATCTCCTATCAAACTCCTTTACTGACCCTGAAAAACCTCTCGACCCTAGGCATTTGGCTGGAACAATACGAATTGTGCCGATTGTCAATCTACCGGGCTATCGTTCGAAATCTAGATACTTTCCCGATGGACGTGATTTGAATCGAAATTTTCCTGGTGACATGAAAGGTTCAACCACGAAACGGGTCGCTGCTCAAACATGGAAATATTTGTTTTCAGATGTCGACGCTATTGTCGATTTGCACAGTGCTGGAAAAGGTCGTTCCAATATGCCACAACTAAGGGCAAATTTGACACATGCCGGTTCGAACATACTTGCTAAGGCTTTTGGAATTGAAATTATTCTTGATTCAAAACCACCTTCAGGCTCCTTACGCAAAGCGGCCATCGAGGTAGATATCCCTGTTATCACCTATGAGGGGGGCGGGGCTGATTCACTGGACAATGAGGCTGTTAAAGTCGCTATTCACGGTGTTTTGAATGTACTTCGCTCACTTCGAATGATAGATGGCAATCCGCACCGCCCTCGTTTCAGAATGCTTGCGAGTGGTTCTCACTGGCTACGTGCTGGTGAAGGGGGCTTGCTGGATATGTTTGTCTCTGCCGGTTCAGTAATGCGTGAAGGTGAGGTCATTGCTACCATCTCAGACCCTGGAACTCCGGGAATTACAGTCGATGTTGTTGCCCCAGAAGATGGACTGCTCATCGGAGCTGCTACCAATCCATTCACTGCAGCAGGAATGCCGGTTGGGCATTTCTTGCCCATCTCAAAACATCTCCGCCTGCTAGATGACCAAATTGATGAAAACGGGCGTTTCCTCGTGTGTGGTTCGCAAAGTGAACCGGTATGGCGAGAAGAAAAAGATGTCGATGAAGTGGCTGTTGAAGGCGACTGGAGCGGTGGAACCGTTGATTCGGAATGGACTGTGACAAAAGAAATCAATGCATCCCAAGGTGATACATTCACCGATAATGAAGAAGAGGCCGAATCTTAATCAAGCGTTAAGAAAATCTTTAACCGCTTTCTTGACTTCTTCATCTTCCATATTTCTACGCTGGCTCTTTGCCACTTCGAAAATGTGTTCTACAAGGTCATCTGAGGCTTCATAGCCGTTTTGTTCAAGCCACCAAATAATGTTTGAACGCCCAGCCATATGGCCAATTCGAATAACTTGTTTGAGGCCGAAATCACCAGCAGGTACGCCAGAGTACACGCGGTCAGCCAACCAATTGTCGCCTTTTCTCATTGCTTTGATAACTGCGGAAGCATGAACACCGGTTCCAGTTTCAAAAGCATCCTTTCCAAAGACAGGATAGTTTCGAGGAAGAGGCACTTCGATGTATTCATTGGCCTTTTTCATGTAGGCATCCAATTGTGTCAAGTCATTATCGATGATGCCGAGAAGTTTGAGATTGACCAATGTTTGGTCAAGTGGTGCATTACCTGCTCGTTCACCAACGCCCAATGCAGTTCCATGAATCACATCAGCGCCTGCTTCAACTGCAGCGATATTATTGGCAACACCTAGGCCACGGTCTTGGTGGCCATGCCAATTAACTTCGATTTCTGCACGCTTGTAACCTGAATCCTTGATAACCTCTTCATCGATGTATTCCAACAATGCTTTGACACCGTTTGGAGTAACATGGCCACAAGTATCGCAAACACAAAGGCGACGAGCACCTAATTCCATTGCACGTTGATAGATGAGTTTGACATCTTCGGGTTTTGAACGGGTTGTATCTTCGGTGACAAACATGACCGGGACATCGTTGTCAACGGCATAGGAAACCGCTATTTCCATGGTTGAAAGAAGTTTTTCCATTGTCCATCCCTCCGTATATTGACGAATCGGACTTGTTCCTAAGAAAGCGCTCGCTTGGATTGGGATTCCGTGCTTTACTTGTAATTCGACCAGTGGTTCAATGTCATTCATCAATGTGCGAACAGCAGCTCCAGGTCGAATTTTGTAATCATTTTCAGTAATATGGGAGAGCATTGCATCGATGTGTTCCAGGTGAAATGGGCCAGCACCAGGTAGACCGAGGTCGACTTTTTGAATTCCTAAACTCTCCATAAAGGTGAGCAATTCGATCTTTTGTTCAATGGTCGGGTTTCGAGCACTTGGGCTTTGTAGTCCGTCCCTAAGTGTCTCATCATCGAACCAAACACCATGGGGGTGATTGGCTGGATTTCTGTTGAGTTCGTAATCAACTTTATTCCAATCATAAATCAATGAGCGCTCATCCATAATATATCACCGCGACGGCCGACGGGAGCCGGTGCAAACACTCACAGTATGGAATCATGTTTGAAGGCGTCGATTGATAAATATCATTCTTCTTCAAGATTTGAGGCACTCTGTGATGCTTGGGCGGCATCAAATTCCTCACGACTTACTACGCCATCACCATCTGTGTCCATCGCATCAAACTCATCCTGTTCAACAAGTTCTGCTGGAAGACGAGCAGCGAAAATGATGTGGTCGACAAAACCCGTTTTCTTGGCATTCCTCAATTCCATGATTCGTGTTCCTTTGGACTTCTTGTTCTTGGTTTCCTTGGTTTGACCTGCATTAATACGAATCATCATACCTTTCTTGGTCAGCAAAAATACATTGTCTTCAGGGTTAGGAATCTGTCGAGCACTGATGATGTAATCTCCATTCTCATGGTCGAGGTTCATCGTGAAGGCACCTTTTGCACCCGGTTTAGTTTTACGATATCCATCGGTTCGCATTTTCCCTTCTCCGGTTTCTGCATCCACCTTTTGAACACCTTCAGCATTCAAGTCTGGAATCTTCTCAGAAGTACCCAAACGACTTCGCTTTGCCATTCCATTACGAGTGATGGTCAGGATTTGTGTATCGGTATTCTCAGTTGACATCATACCGACGACATGACCACCATCAGCATTCTTTCGATTTCCGGTCTTTATTCCATAGACACCTGCTGAAACACGCCCTGAGGCTCGGATATCAGAACAGGCGAAGCGGCTGGCAAAGCCGGTGCTTGAAATCATGACAATTGCTGAATCATTAGTTCCTGTTCTAACATTGACAAGGCTATCTCCATCCAGCTTGAAGCGCAATGCATACTTTCCATTTCGATTGATGCGAACATATTCTTCGAGTTTGGTTTTCTTTATTAGACCCAAACGAGTTGCGAATAATAAGAAATGTCCTTCGGGTGATTCAAGCAAATCGCGAGTAATAGGTAGGATGGTGACAATATTTTCATCGTCTTGAATCCTTTCAATGACGTTGCGGATATGGCTGCCACGAGCATGCCGGCTAGCAAGTGGTGTTTCCCAAGCCTTGAGCCCATACACTCGCCCTTTGTCGGTGAAGATCAGCAAACGGTCTTTGCTGAAACAGGTAACAATGAGTTGTGGAGTGTCCTCATTCTTCGTTGCAACACCCTTGAGCCCTTTTCCGCCTCGGTTTTGAACACGGAACATTTCAACAGGCATGTGGCGGATGTAATTGTCTTCACTAAGTGTGATAGCAATCGCTCTCTCTTCGATGAGGTCTTCACGATTCATCGAAAGTGGCATAGGGTCAATATGTGAACGACGTTCATCACCATGGCGTTCAACCATTTCATCCAATTCAGTCAATAAGATGCTGAGACGGCGAGAACGTGAAGCAATGATATCCTGCAAATCTGCAATTTTAATCTGCAATTCTGCGTATTCATTTTGAACTTTGTCAACATCCAAACGACTCAATTGATAGAGACGACGTTCTGCAATAGCCTTGGCTTGTGCTTCAGTAAAACTGAATGCAGCAATGCCTGGCATTGTTTCTACGCCCCTTAAGACCGATTCGAATTGCTCACGGCTGGCGCTAGCTTTTCCTACTGCAACAACATCATCAATGCGGTCTTGTGCCTTTACTAGTCCTTCAAGAATATGCGCTCGAGCCTGTGCTTTTTCAACATCAAACTGTGCTCTTCGCTCAACAACATTTTCTCGATGAGAAACATAAGTGTGCAACATCACAGGGAGAGTCAGGAGGACTGGGCGGCCATCTAGAATTCCCATCATGTTGGTTGAATATGATTCTTGCAAGCGGCTGGATTTGAACAATTGATTCAAAACTGCGTGCGGGTCTGCATTATTTTTCACCTCGATAACCACGCGGATTCCTTCTTTGGATGATTCATCACGGATATCACGAATACCAATGACGGTACCTTTGGTTACTAATTCGGCGATATGAACCAACATGTCGGCCTTCTTCACTTGATACGGGATTTCGTGAATGATTATTCGCTTTCCTTTGGAATCATCGAGCACATCACACTTTGAACGAACATGGAACTTACCTTTTCCAGAAGTGTACATGTCATAGATTCCATCGATGCCATGTATCGAAGCACCGGTTGGGAAGTCTGGACCTTTTACATGCTCCATATATTCTTCTATAGAAATTTGAGGCATGCCCTTATTGGCATCTCCTTCCTCAAGAATGCGGTTGACATGCAAGTGAACTGCACCAGCAACTTCGGTTAGATTATGCGGAGGTATTCGAGTTGCCATACCGACAGCAATACCATCACTACCGTTGAGTAGGAGGTTTGGCAAGCGTGCAGGAAGAACGGTTGGCTCTTGTTCAGAATCGTCGAAATTCGATTGGAAGTCAACCGTTTTCTTGTCGATGTCTTCGAGCATATGCTTAGAGATTCGGTCTAGACGGCTTTCGGTATAACGCATGGCAGCAGGAGGGTCCCCGTCGATGGAACCAAAGTTGCCTTGTCCATCGATTAAAGGATAACGCAGCGAGAACTCTTGAGCCATACGAACCATGGTATCGTAAATTGATTGGTCACCGTGAGGGTGATATTTACCCATGACTTCACCAACTGAACGTGCTGATTTGCTGAATTTCTTGTCGGAAGTGTGACCTCCTTCGTACATTCCGTAGAGGACACGACGATGTACAGGCTTTAGGCCATCACGTGCATCTGGGAGTGCACGGCCAATAATTACTGACATAGCATAATTGATGTACGATGTTTTCATTTCATCATTAAGTGGGTGGTTCAGAACGTTTTCAGTTGAAATTGTTTCATCAACTTCTTCTCCATTGTCTTCAATATCATCAGATGTCAAGGTTGGTCACCTCCTTTGCGTAGCGTTCGATAAACGCCCTTCTGTCCGGAACATCCTCGCCCATGAGGATTTCAAACATACGATCGGTTTCTTCCGCATCCCGAACGGTAACTTTGAGCATTGTTCGGGTTTTTGGGTCCATCGTGGTTTCCCAAAGCTGTTCGGGATTCATTTCACCAAGACCTTTGTAGCGTTGAACGCCGATTTTAGCGTTAGGATTATCGCCGCGTAATTCGGTGATAATTCGGTCGCGTTCATCATCTGAGAACGCATACTTGCTGATTCTCCCTTTCGATAATTGGTAGAGGGGGGGCTGTGCAATGAATACATGACCTTCGGTAATTGCAGGGCGCATGAAACGCCACAAGAAGGTCAGCATTAATGTTCGAATGTGGGCGCCATCTATGTCGGCGTCCGTCATAATGATGATTTTGTGATAGCGTAATTTTTCAGGATTGAAACCTCCTTCGTCTTCTGGATTATTTCCAACACCTGCCCCAAGGGCACGAATCATGGTTTGAATTTCATTATTCTGGAATACTTTTGCAATGTTATGCTTTTGACGTTCGACATTCAATATCTTACCACGTAATGGTAGAATAGCCTGAATGCGGCGGTCACGACCAGTTTTTGCTGAACCGCCTGCAGAATCACCTTCGACCAAATATACTTCACATTCACTTGGGTCCCGGGATTGACAATCGGCCAATTTTCCTGGGAGTCCTCCACCTTCCAAAACTCCCTTGCGACGAGTTAGGTCGCGGGCTTTACGTGCAGCTTCACGAGCTTTTGAAGCAAGCAATGCTTTGTCTACGATTTGCTTGGCAACGCTCGGATTTTCTTCAAAGAACTCGCCGAGTTTTTCGTAGACAATGGTTTGAACGATACCTGTGACTTCACTGCTGACGAGTTTATCCTTGGTCTGGGAAGAAAACGAAGGGTCGGGGTGTTTCACGCTGACAACAGCGGCAAGACCTTCTCGGACATCCTCGCCAGAAAGTGCATCGCCTTTGAGCAAATTTCTCTTCTTTGCATATCCATTGACGCAACTGGTCAATGCAGTGCGCAATCCTGACATGTGCGTCCCTCCGTCTTTATTGCGGATGATGTTTGTATAGCAAAGAATAGATTCACTGAATGCATCGGACCACTGTAAAGCAAGTTCAACCGTGACAGGTCCTTTCTCGATTTCTTTCTCACCGGAAATGACGATGACGTCGTCGTGCATGGCTTCCCTGCGCTCATTCAATTGCCGGACAAACTCCGCTAATCCGCCCTCGTATAGGTGTTCGACGACATGAGGTTCTTCATCTCGTTCGTCATGGATGACAATTTGAAGGCCTGCATTCAGGAAAGATGTTTCCTTGAGGCGCGTGTTGATTTGTTCGAATTCAAACTCAGTTACCTCAGTAAATATTGACAAATCCGGTTTGAAGGAGATGGTTGTGCCTGTGTCGTCACATGTCCCACTTTCTGCCAAAGGCGCAACTGGGACGCCTGCTTCAAACCGTTGGAAATGAATAATGCCGTCGCGATGAATGGTGACATCCATCCATTCTGAAACTGCATTGACCGCAGAAACGCCAACACCGTGAAGGCCGCCCGATACCTTGTATGAACTGTTGTCGAATTTACCACCTGCGTGTAGTTTTGTCATGATGACTTCTGCTGCTGAGACGCCGTATTCTTCGTGCATGCCGACAGGTATGCCTCGGCCGTAATCGCGGACAGAAACTGAATGGTCAGCGTTCAAAGTGATATCAATGCGCCCTGTATGGCCGGCGAGATGTTCGTCGACCGAATTGTCGACAACTTCCCAAATGCAGTGGTGGAGGGCTGTTCCGTCATGCGGGTCGCCAAGATACATTCCGGGCCTCTTCCGAACGGCTTCAAGGCCTTCTAGAACTTGGATGCTGGATGCGCTATATTCGTCTGTCATAATTATTCCTCTAATGGAGTTTTTGAGATGGGTTATTGTGGCTCCAAAATGCGTTAAAAAAATGGGGGGGATGATGAGGTAATTTTGGCCCGCAGTCCTCTACTTCTCTCCCCTTACGCCCCTCTACAACTATACCCTGTGACGAGGGGGTATAAAGGTACTGCAATAGGGGTGTCAAACCGTCCGTTTTTCGAGCCATATTTTGGCATTGGACTACCCTTTTTGGAGACCACAATAGTACTTCAAAATTCAGTTGTAAAAAGGCCGAAATCCTTCACCTCTGAATCGAGTTATCAAGACTTTACAAGCGAGAGCGTTAAGAAGCGTGCCAAAGTCGCCGAAAGTATGCCCAACCCAAAGATATGCGTATCTCTTGAAGAAACAACCGTGAAAGCGATGGTTGACGAAGCTGCACGTGCAGGAATTCAAGGAGCAGATATGGTTGAAGTTCGTTTTGACCGATTATATCTCAAAAAACCTCAAGCAACCATCTCAGAAGACGATGAAGGCAACCGTGTATCAACCATACCACCAGTCAATGAATGGCCAGTCATGGATTTTGAACAAGTCAATATCGAAGATTCAATCTCTGCGCTCAAAGAAGCCATAGCCCTTCCAGTCATCTTTTCGGTCCGCTCAGTTCGTGAAGGTGGTCATTTCGCCGGTGATGAAAAACAACGCCTGGCAATTCTTCAAGCAGGAATCGCTTCGAGTGTCAAATGGATTGACCTTGAGATATCAATCAAGGCCAAAGACCGAAAATCACTAGTCGAATCAGCAAAAGCAGCAAACTGCCAAATCATTGCTTCACAGCACGAAGTTAACGGCACACCAAGTTCTGAAGAAATCGTCTCCATGGTGACTTCTAATGCAGACAGTGGAGATATCATCAAATTCTGTAGCACACTCAAAGATCATCAAGATGCACTACAAATTGTCGATGCAGCAAACACATTGAGTTCTCAAGATTCAACACCACCTTACAGCCTCATGGCACTAGGAAACGGTGGCGATTGGGCTCGACTCCACGCCCCAACACTTGGACAAGAATTGGTCTACGCAACTATGCGAGATGAATTCAGACTCTCTGACAAAGGCCTTGTGAACGTTCGTGACCTCCAAGATGCTTGGAGACTTCTCGAGTATTAAGTTCGAACAGAGCGCTCGCAAACTGCATTTTTTGCGCATCTCCAGTTTCATTCAGCCTTGGCCTTCGAAATGTTCTGAAACAGGTTGTGGCTCTAATTGCTCAAATGGAGCAGTTTGCGGCAATTCAACGACCTCTTTTCCGGTAACAAGAACCGGTGGAGGCAACGGATTATATTCAGGGGGCGTTTCAAGTGAAGGAACGATATTATGTTCCGGTTGTTTAACGCCCAATCCTGCTTTCATGTACTTTGCATTCAAGATAAATGGGATAGAAAGTGTTCCAAGTATAATCGCCATGAAAACGATAGAGACCGTGAATGGTGGCAAAATTAAACTGCGTTCGGTTGTTATTATGGTCACATCCGCA